>CAZDSB010000587.1:0-7374 GCA_964507515.1 uncultured Myxococcaceae bacterium | reverse complement strand
CCCCCGCCTCTTCGCTCCGGGCAGCCTGGCCGTCATCCACCTCCAGTTCCCCGACCCGTGGTGGAAGCGGGCGCATCGCAAGCGGGCCATCCTCACCCCGAAGTTCGCGACGCTGCTCCTCTCGCTGGCCGCGCCGGGAGGCGTCTTCGACCTGCGGACCGACGTGCGCTCCCGTGGCGAGGAGATGCTCGCCACGTTGGAGGCCGCCGGGTGGCAGAACCCCCTCGGCCCCGGCGGCTTCCACCCGGCCGACCCGGAGGAGGTGCCGAGCAGCCGCGAGCGCCGGTACCTCGAGCGGGGAGAGCCGGTGTACCGCGGCCGTCTCACGAAGCGATGAGCGCTGTTCCATCAGGCGTTTTGACGCTTGTGCCGGGGGCCCGGCTTGCCGGACGATGCGCCTCCGCCGTGCCCCGTCTTCTCGCCCTGCTGCTTCTGGCCAGCGCCGGTTGCCACCGCTTCCCGGACGACACGCCGGTGGACGCGTACCGGAGCCTCCTCTCCGCGGTCCAGCGCGACGACGACACACGCACCCTCGCGCTGCTCTCCGAGGCGAGCCGCTCCGCGCTCCTCGCGCGGGCCGAGACGCTCAACCGCGCCAGCGGCGGCGCGCTGCACCCGCTGCCGGTGGACCTGCTCCAGGCCGACCCGCGTCCGCCCACTGCCGCGCAGGTGTCCGTGAAGTCCGAGGACGGCCGCACCGCGGTGCTCGCGGTGACGACGCACGGCGCGGTGCAGGAAGTCCATCTGGTCAACGAGGCGGGCCACTGGCGGGTGGTGATTCCCGCCCTGGAGAAGCACGCGGATGGCTGACCGCAAGACCCGGCGCCCGCCGATGGTGGAGGTGGTCCGGCGGCCGGCGGGGGCCACGCCCACCCCCACCCCGACCTCCACCCCGGGCGTGACGCCCACCCCGGTGCGTCCCTCCGGGACCGTCCCTCGCCCGTCGGGACGTCCTCCGCCGCGCCCCGGCGGTCCACCGCACGGGCGTCCACCGTCGCGCGCGCCGGCGACGCCGCCGACCCCGCAGGCCATCCTCGCGCTCGCCGCGCGCGAGCACGTTCCGGCGCGGATCGCGAAGGGCGAGCTGGAAGGGAAGATGCGCGCCCGGGTGTGGCGGAAGCTGCACGCCGAGGAGGCAAAACGCTTCGACGAGGCCTACCGGCTGATGGGGCAGCACACCGGGCTCGATCTCGCGGAGGCCTTCGGGCTGCTCCAGTCCGGCCTCACCCTCGAGCAGTTCCGTGCCCGCCAGGCCCGGACCCGCGCCAAGGCCACGGTGAAGGAGGCGCGCAGCGCGGTCTCCGCGGACCACATCGACGGCTGGCTCAAGGCCGCGGCGGCGGAGAAGGTGCCGCTGGCCTTCGTGCTGGCCGACCGCACCCTGCTCGACGTCCTCCTCGCCACCCATCCGGTGGCCTTCGTGCTCGAGCGCTCCGGGCGGGTGGAGAAGCTCGCCGTCTGCGCGGTGGCGAGGCGCTCCACCTGGGACGTGCTCCTTCCGCGCCTGCAGCGAGACGCGCGGCTGGCACAGAAGCCGGTCGCGGTTGCGCGCGAGCCGGACCGGCGGCCGCACTCCGACCCTCGTCCCTTCCTCGAGGCGGTGGGGCAGCGCGTCCGCCTCGTGCTGCGCAACGGCTTCACCCTCGAGGAATCGCTGACCTCGGTGGGACCGTACGACCTCGTGCTCGGAGCCGAGGGCGGCGAGGTGCTGGTTCCGCTCCACGCCCTGCTCTCCTGGGAACAGGTCGTGGACGCCGCGGCTCCCGCCCCCTGACGGGGCGGCTTCGATCAGGCGTGCAGCCGCACCGCGAGGCGGTCGTGCACCCGGCGGAGCCCGTCGGTCTGCGGAGGCGCTGCGAGCGCGGCCGAGACGGCCTCGAGGGTCGCCTCGTCCTCGGCCCGGAGCGTCTTCACCAGCGAGGCCGCGGCGTCGAACAGCTCCTGCAGCTCGTCGCCGTCCCGGAGCCCGTGGCGCGGAACGTTCCGCCTCCCCTCGCCGAGGTCGAGGAGCAACCGCCGCACCCGGTACACCGGTCCGGCGATGCGGTGGGTGATGACGATGCCGAGGGCCAGGACCGCCAGGCCGAAGACCACGACCGAGAAGAGCACCAGCCAGCCGATGCGCGTCGACTCGCGCGCCACGTCCCGGCGCTGCTCCGCCACCTGGACCTGCTCGGCCTGGTAGGCGGCGTCGATGGCCCGGGACTGCCGCTCGAGCTGCGCGCTGAACGCGGGGTCGTTGAAGCGGTCGAGGAGCGTCTTGGAGAGGGACGCGTTCCCCAGCTCGTGGCTCGCCTGGGCCGCCGCGGCCCGCGCCTCGACCGCGCGCTCGGCCTGCTCGGCCAGGCGGTTCAGCGCCCGGGCAAGGAAGATGCCCAGCAGGCCCGCCCCGAGCAGCGTCGCCAGCACCAGCACCGCGGTGAAGCGCAGCTGCAGCGGCGCATCGAGCAGGTAGTTTCGGAGCTTCCTCTGCCGTGCACCCATGGTCGCCTCCATCATGGAGTCAACTCCCATTCGAACGTGCTCGCCGCGTCCTCGATGAGCCGGGGAATCAGCGCGTGGATCAGATCCATCGGCGTTCCCCCGCTCCCCTTGACCCGCACCTCACCGAGGATCTGCTTGCTTGGCCAGGTGAGACACACTGCGGCCATGACCACGGCTCCCCCGTCGCCCCGGAGCAGCGTCGGCTGGAGGAGGAAGGCCGGGATTCCCTTCTTCGTGGACCTCGGCGCCGCCTCGACGCCGTCGCTCCGGGCGCCGGACCAGGTCAACCGCCGCACCAGCCGGGTGCGGGTCTCGCCGCAGAGGGCCTCTCCGAGCGGGGGGCTGGACGGATCCCGCACCGGCTCGACCCAGACGTCCACCGTGGGCTTGCGGTCCTTCACCCTGCGGAGCACGGCCACCGCCCGGCGGATCTCCGCCTGGGCCTCGGGCGTGCTGTCCCCCGCGTGGGCGACGAGGCACTCCAGGGCCCCGAGATCGTGCAGCTCCGGGAGCGAGCGGGCGACCGCCGAGCGGACCACGGGCTCCGGGTCGCCGAGCGCGGCGCACAGCGGGCCGAGCGCCCCCGGCGCCTCGGTGGTCCCCAGCGTCAGCGCAGCCTGGGCCCGGACACGGGGGTCGGTGGCGGTCGCGAGCTGCCGGGCCAGGAAGACGATCCGGGGGTCTCCCTCGGCCATCGCCGCCCCCCCGAGGAGCACCGCCCCGAGCGCCACCGTTCGGAGGGTCCGGGCGGGGAGAGCGAGGGGGTGGGCGCACACGGCGTGGGGCCCCGAGCCTAGCAGACGTTATATGCATGGATTCCATGGCCCGTACCGCCGCACAGGTCCGAGAGGCGTTCCTCTCCTACTTCGAGAACCGAGGTCACCGCCGCGTTGCGAGCAGCTCGCTCGTGCCGCTCGATGACCCGAGCCTGCTCTTCACCAACGCGGGGATGGTGCAGTTCAAGGACGTCTTCACCGGCCGCGAGGCCCGCCCCTTCAAGCGCGCCACCTCGTCCCAGAAGTGCGTGCGCGCGGGCGGCAAGCACAACGACCTGGACAACGTCGGCTTCACCGCACGGCACCACACCTTCTTCGAGATGCTGGGGAACTTCTCCTTCGGCGACTACTTCAAGGAGGACGCAGTCGCCTTCGGCTGGGAGTTCGTGACCAAGGACCTGGGCTTCTCGCCCGACCGGCTCGCCGCCACCGTGTTCAACGGCGAGAAGGGCATCCCCTGGGACGAGGAGGCCGCCCGTCTCTGGAAGAAGGTGGGCGTGCCCGAGTCGCGCATCCACCGCCTCGGCTACAAGGACAACTTCTGGGCGATGGGCGACACCGGTCCGTGCGGGCCGTGCTCGGAGATCCACTACCACCAGGGCGACGACATCCCCTGCGCCGAGGAGGCCGCGGGGCGGAAGTGTCTCGGCGTCGCCTGCGAGTGCGACCGCTGGCTGGAGATCTGGAACCTGGTCTTCATGCAGTTCGAGCGGAAGGAGAAGGACAGCCCGCTCGTGCCGCTGCCCCGCCCCTCCATCGACACCGGCGCCGGCCTGGAGCGCATCACCGCGGTGGTCCAGGGCAAGCGCAGCAACTACGACACCGACCTGTTCGTTCCGCTGCTGGCGAAGGCCAGCGAGCTCTCGGGAAAGCCGTATGGCCGTGACGGATCGGACGACGCCTCGATGCGCGTCATCGCCGACCACGCCCGGGCGACGGCGTTCCTGATCTCCGACGGCGTGCAACCATCCAACGAGGGCCGCGGCTACGTGCTCCGGCGCATCATGCGGCGGGCGATCCGCCATGGCTCGCGGCTGGGGCTGGACGAGCCGTTCCTCCACGAGGTGGTGAAGGTCGTGGTGGCCGAGATGTCGGCCGCCTTCCCCGAGCTGGAGGAGAACCAGGCCTTCGTCCTCGAGGCCACCCGCCACGAGGAGGACTCGTTCCGCCGCACGCTCGCGCGCGGCCTCCGGCTCATCGACGAGGAGATGGCCCAGGCGAAGGGGAAGAAGGTCCTCTCCGGCGACGTGGTCTTCCTCCTCCACGACACCCACGGCTTCCCCTGGGACCTCACGCAGATCATCGCCCGCGAGCGCGGGTTCGACGTGGATCTGGACCGCTACCAGCAGCTCATGGAGGCGCAGCGGCAGCGCGCCACGTTTGGCGGCTCCGGTGAGAAGGCGGTGGCGGATCTCTGGCCTGCGCTCCAGAAGCGTTTCGGGGAGACGGTGTTCCTCGGCTACGAGGGCGAGGGCCACGAGGGCGAGGGAACCATCGTGGCGCTGGTGAAGGACGGGCGGGAGGTGCCCGAGCTCCGCGCCGGCGACCGCGGCCAGCTCCTCACCGACCGGACCCCGTTCTACGGCGAGGCCGGCGGACAGGTGGGCGATACCGGGAGCATCGTCGGGCACGCCGGAAAGGCCGAGGCCCAGGTGACCGACACCGTCAAGCCGGTCGCGGGGCTCATGGTGCACGAGGTGCAGGTGACCAGCGGGAAGCTGGCTGCCGGGGACGTGGTGCAGCTGTCGGTGGACGGGCAGCGGCGGAACTCGATCCGCGCCAACCACTCGGCGACACATCTCTTACACCGGTCCCTCAAGATCGTCCTCGGCGAGCACGTGAAGCAGGCCGGCTCGGTGGTGGCGCCGGACTACCTCCGCTTCGACTACTCGCACTTCTCCCAGCCCACGCCCGAGCAGCTGGAGCGGGTGGAGGACCTGGTCAACGGCTGGATCCGCGACAACGCCGGCGCCGAGACGAAGGTGATGGACCTCGACGAGGCGAAGAAGGCCGGCGCGGTGGCGCTGTTCGGCGAGAAGTACGGCGACCGCGTCCGGGTGGTCAGCGTCCATCCGCAGTCCACCGAGCTGTGCGGCGGCACGCACGTCCGGCGCACCGGGGACATCGGATTCTTCAAGATCACCTCCGAGGGAGGCATCGCCTCGGGCGTGCGGCGCATCGTCGCCCTGACGGGCATCGGGGCCGCGGCCTGGGTTCGGGACATGGAGCACGAGGTGCGCCGCGCCGCCGAGGCGCTCCGGACCTCGCCGAAGGAGCTGGTCCGCCGGGTGGAGGCGACGCAGCGCCGGGTGAAAGAGCTGGAGAAGGAGGTCGAGACCGCCGCGAAGCGGGCCTCGGCCGCGAGCAGCAAGGACGTGCTCTCCGAGACGCGCGAGGTGAACGGAGTGAAGGTGCTCGCACACCGGGTGGATCCGGCTGACGCGAAGGCCTACCGCGCGCTCGCGGACCAGTTCCGGGACAAGCTCCAGTCGGGGGTGGTGGTGGTCTGGGGTGAGAAGGATGGCAAGGGGCTCGTCCTGGTGGGCGCGACCAAGGACATCGTGGCCCGGGGCTTCAGCGCGGCGGACGCCATCCGGGAGGTGGCCCGGGTGGCCGGCGGGTCAGGGGGCGGGAAGCCGGACCTGGCACAGGCCGGGGGTGCGGACCCGGCGCTCCTGGGAGCGGCCGTGGAGAAGCTGGTCGCCTCGGTCCGCGCCTGAACGGCACCGTTCGCCGGTACAGGATTTGGGAAGCGCGTGGATTCGGGGCATCTTTGGCCCCCACGCATGTCCGCGCCGACGCCGCTCCGCGTCCGGCTGCCCTTCCGCAGCGAGGACGAGTTCGTCGCCAGTTATGGCGCCCACGTGGGCCGTGACGGGTTCTTCCTCGCCACGAAGACGCCCAAGCCGGTCGGCGCGACGCTGCTCTTCGACCTGATCCTCGCCGACGGCAGCTCCATCCTGCGCGGCGAGGGGGTGGTGGTGCGCTCCAACGCCTCGGGCGAGCGCCCGGGGATGACGCTGCGCTTCGTCCGGCTCGAGGCGACGGGCAAGGCGCTGGTGGAGCGCATCGTCTCCGGACGTCCGGTGCGGGGCAGCGCGCCGGCCGAGGCCCAGGCGCACCCCAGCGCGTGGGCGCCGCCGTCGGGGCCGAGCGCGGTCGTCGGCGCTCCCTCGCGCGAGATGCTGGCGCGCCCGGCACATCGCGAGGCCTGGGCGCCGCCGGCAGGTCCGACGCGTGCGCAGCCCCTGACGCCCTTTCACCCGCTCCCGGCCGCGCCTCCCGTCGCGGCGGATACTCCCGAGCCCGAGGAGGTGTCGCCGGACGAGGTGTCCGACGCGACGTCGGGCGAGGCCTCGGAGGAGCTCGCCCGGGGTCTCGGTGCGACGCCGCCGGTCCCTGGAACGGACGTGCGGTCGGACGAACTCGCCGGGGCTCCCGCGGAGTCGGCCGAGGCGACGGAGGAGCCTGGATCGAAGGTGTCTGGCACCTTCGCGGCGCCCGAGACCCCCGAGGAGCCGGAATCGAAGGTGTCGGAATCGAAGGTGTCTGGCACCTTCGAGACGGCCGGGACTCCCGAGGAGCCGGAATCCAAGGAATCCAAGGTGTCTGGCACCTTCGCCGCTCCGGAAACCCCCGAGGAGCCGGGATCGAAGGTGTCTGGCACCTTTGAGAGCGCCTTTGAGAGCGCCGAGTCCTCGGAGGCCGCGGCTCCCGAGGCCGGCGGAGCCATGGAGGACACCCCCCGGCTGGACGACACCTCGCTCGAGGCATGGACCGCCGCCCGGCACGGGCACGGCGCGCTTCCGAGACCCCCCACCGGCGCCGACCAACCCGGACCGGAGGGCGACGCCGCGAGCGCGTCCGGCGCGGAGCCGGGCGCGACGAGCGCCGCTGCCGAGACCGGCGAGGCCGAGCCCGGCCCCGGCCGGACCGGAACCACCGGAC
Source organism: uncultured Myxococcaceae bacterium (assembly GCA_964507515.1). Lineage (GTDB taxonomy): Bacteria > Myxococcota > Myxococcia > Myxococcales > Myxococcaceae > RPRB01. The sequence continues at coordinate 166 of CAZDSB010000587.1, read as the reverse complement.
CGCACCCGCCGCTCGACGACGCCCAGCTCCCCGAGCTCGTGGTCACCGAGTTCAAGGGACCGGGTCCGCTCCGCCGCCCGGCCGGGCTCGAGCAGACGCGCGCGTCGGCCGACGTTCACGCCGCGATCACCCCACCTGCCGGCACGCTCATCGCGACGCCGCTCGA
>CAZDSB010000586.1:0-2714 GCA_964507515.1 uncultured Myxococcaceae bacterium | reverse complement strand
TTCGAGAAGGTGTAGGTCCCGGTGACGATCGGATCCATGGAGGCGCCGTCCCAGTTGGCGAGCCAGACCTCGAGCAGATTCATCTCGTGGCCGGGGGCCTGGAACCCGTTCATGATCGCGCAGAGGTTCTCCTGGTCCGCTGCGGCGATGAAGAGCTCGCCATCCGAGATCGGGATGAAGATGGCTTCCTTCACCGCGATCTCGTGACCCTGGATCTTCCCGTCCAGCGACCCAGCAGCGGAGCCGCACCCGATCCCCAGCAACGTGACGCTACACACGACGGCACGGACCGTTCTCATGATTCCCCCCGGGACGCGTCCGGCGAGGGACTCTACTCCTGGACGGAGCGCGGGGGTGAGCCCGTCAGTCCGGCCCGGACCGGGGCGAGCCACGAGCGGTGTCGGCGGCGTCCGGACGCCAGCCCGGGAGGTACGCGACGGCGAGCGCCACGATCGCGCCGCCGATGACTGCGAGGATCCGATCGATGGCGAACCCCAGCTCGTCCGCCCGGGCGACGGCCCCGTCGGGGCGGATGAGGAGCACCGCGGTGCAGACGCAGGCCGGCCGGAGGCCCTCCGCGAGCCCGAGCGCGGCGCACACGGTGCACGTCACCGTCAGGGCGGGAAGGAAGGCCCAGGTCCCCTCGAGGCCGAGGGCGACGGCGCCCACGCTCGCCACGCCGCCGATGGCGGTCGCCGCGAAGCGCACCAGGCTGTTCCTTCGCGTCGCGACCGGATCCGGCTGGAGCACGAGGATCGCGGAGATGACCGCCCACAGCGCCGACAGGCGGAGCCCCCGCGCGAGGAGCCCGGCCAGCACCGCGGCGAACACGAGCCGCGCCTCGTAGGCGCGCGGCGACCAGGCCAGCACCGCGGCACGGAGCGCTTCCGCTGCGGTTCGTCGCTTCTCCGGTGTCTGCAGGACGGACATGACCGCCCGCGGAGTCTAGCGGCGAGGGCGGCGCGTCACGGCATCGGCTCGACGAACTCCCGGATGCAGCCGCTCGTGAAGATCTCGGGCAGAGGGCAGTAGGTCGCGTCCGCGTGTCCGGTGAGGACGTCGCCGTTGAAGTCCAGGCGGAACGCGATCTGGGATCGCTCTCCAGGCTGGGGGAGCCCGGCGCCGATCAGGATGACCCGGCCCGAGGTGGCCGGGAACCAGCGGGTGGTCGTCAGGGAGCACTCGGTCCCCACGCCGAAGTGCGCCTGGCTCTCGAGCGCGGTGGTGCCGTCGTCCGCCACCTCGTACGTCCCCTCGAAGAGGGCCGTTGGATCGGGCGAGGTCGCGTTCCACAGGTACATCTCGAGGAGGTGGATCTCGCCGGGGACCGCCTGCCGGGTGAGCTTCCGGCAGGTGTCGTCCTGGTCCGAGACGACGAAGAGCTGCTTCCCACCGTGCACGAAGAAGAGGGCGTCCCTCGCCGAGAGCGAGACACCCTGGACCGTTCCGTCTACCGAGTTGTCCGAGGACCCGCTGCAGGCACACAGCAGGAGTCCGAGCCACAGCCGTCTCATGGCCCCCTCACGTGGCCACGCTAGCGATCCGCGAGAGGCCGGACAAGCTGTCCAAGGGACAACGTCGTCACCGCCCTGATGCACGTGGGGTGCGCAGCGAACGGTCAATCCGCGCAGGTGAGTGGCTCGTCGACCGGGTAGAAGGTCGCGATTCCATAGGTCCCGTTCCGGGTTCCGCAGGCGATCTTGAAGCGGCCGGGACCCAGGTCGGGCGCGCCGTACACGCCGACGGCGTTCCTCCCCTCGCGCGGGCAGCAGCGGACGAAGGCGCGGGTGCCGAGCGCGACCAGGGCGACGGGGTCGTGGTCCACCGTGAACCCGCCGACCGGCTTGACCGCGCAGGACCAGGGGGACACGCCGACGAACCGGACCGTGTACTGACCGCCGGCGAGCGCGGACGCGCCGTGAACCGGACCGCGGTAGCAGACCTTCCCCTCCTGCTCGAGCTGGGCGTAGCGCGGCAGCCAGTGGAGCCCGCCGATGCTTCCCCGGGTCCAGTCGTCGCCGCAGAAGACGTGAGTGAAGGCGTTGCGCGGGCCGGTGCCGACCCAGAGCCCGGTGAGCCAGGCGACGTTCTCGTCGCGGTTGCCCGAGCGGCCGGCGCGGGAGAGGGCGCGCTGGAGGCGGGGGTCGTCGACGTGGGCGCGGAAGAATCGCTCGACGTCACCGCGCGAGACGGACGCGTCCGGCCGGGCGGGACACATCCCGAGCACCTCGCGGTCGGCGGCGGTGAGGGCGGGCATCTCCCGGAAGAGCGGGGGCGAGTCGCAACGGGAAGGGCACTTGCCGGAGGTCGACCGGGCCACCGGGGCCGGCGCGGGCGCGGCATCGCCGGAACAGACGACCCAGCCAGGGCCGGCGGGAGTCTCGAGCTTGCACCAGCGGTGGTCGGGGCCGCCGGTCTTGAGGACGCGGTAGGGCTTGCCGGTCTCGAGGTGGTCGACGACGCGGTGTCCGGTGGGTTGATCGAGCGCGTCGGTGGGCCGGTCGGGCGTGAAGGTCCCGGCGTCCAAGGCGCCGAGCGCGAGGAGGGCGACCAGTCCGGCGAGGCGCATCGGTCAGATGCTCTGGTGCAGGTGGCGCGACCAGGACTTCCCGCCCTCGTCGCGCGCGTGGCGATAGTCGTCCGGGGTGTGGGAGGCACGCGTCCGGGCGGTGCGACTCGCGAGGGTGACTCACCCGCGAGCCGCCTGACCGCGT
>CAZDSB010000585.1:0-3415 GCA_964507515.1 uncultured Myxococcaceae bacterium | reverse complement strand
CATCGCCTTCCGGTCGCCGCCGGTGAACGCGTCGACGTCCACCGCTCGGACCAGCGGGGGGAAGGCGAAGGGAAAGGAGGAGGAAGCCGCCACCGCCTCGGCCAGGGTGAGGTGGCCCGGCTCGGAGTAGCCGAGCACGTAGTCGCCGATGGACCGCGCCGAGAGCTCGAAGCTGACCCCGGTCTGAAGGTTCGCGGCGCAGAAGACGAAGCTCGGGTGAGCGGGCAGGGCGCTCAGCCGGACCGTCCCGAGGAGCCGCTCATACTCGGACACGAGGAAGTCGGTGGCGCTGAAGGTGGACGAGAGCAGGCGCGGCCAGTTGCCTGGATTGAGCCGTCTCCAGAGCAGCGGTCCGTTGCGGATGTTTCGCCCGCAGAAGGAGCGCAGCGGCAGCTCGAGGAGTGCCTCGAGGTTCGTGAAGCGATCGCCGTCGCGCTCGAGCCTCGTCCAGACCGTGGCCAGCAGCCCGCTGGTGATCGACCCACCGGACACCGAGGAGATGGTGCGCACCTGCGACAGCACGCCGAGCTCGTTGAGCCGCCGGAGCGCCCCGGCGTGGAAGAGCGCCGCTCGGAAGCCACCCCCGGACAGGCAGAGCGCGATGCCCTTCCGCTCCCTGCCCGGTCGGTACCGTGCCTCCAGCTTCGACGTCTCCACCGCCGTTCCTCCGGACGGCACTCTCGTCGGCGCCCCTGACGCGCCCGGGCGGCTTGCGTCCGGTTCGGGGCACGGGCGTCCGGAAGTCGTTGACCTGCCCGCACGGTCGAAGGAGGGTGCGTGCCCCATGCTCGAGCCAGCGCCCGCCCTCCGCCGCCTCCAGGAGGGCAACGCCCGCTTCGTCAACCATCTGCATGCCGATGCGCTGACCTCACCGGTCCGCCGCGCCGAGGTGGCGGACACCCAGCAGCCGTTCGCGGTCATCCTTGGATGCTCGGACGCGCGCGTTCCCGCGGAGATCGTGTTCGACCAGGGTCTGGGCGATCTGTTCGTCATCCGCATCGCGGGGAACGTGGTCGCGCCCTCGGGGATCGGCAGCGTGGAGTTCGCGGTGGAGCGGTTCGGCGTGCAGCTGGCGGTGGTCCTCGGGCACACCCGCTGCGGCGCCATCGATGCGACGCTCGAGGCGGTCTCCCGGCCGGAGCGGGCGCACAGCCCCGGCCTGCGCTCCATCGTCGATCGGGTGCGTCCCTCCATCGAGGGACTCCTCCACACCGACCTGGCCCGGGACCGGACGCGGCTCTGGCAGGAGGCGGTCCGGGCCAACATCCGGGCCTCGGTGAACCAGCTCCGTCACGGGTCGGAGATCCTCGAGCGGCTGGTCCTGGCGGGAAAGCTCCAGGTCGTCGGTGCCGAGTACGCGCTCGACTCGGGCGAGGTCGTCTTCCTGGACTGAACGGGCAAGCGCCCCTCGCGCGAGGCGTCACCCGCCCGGCGCGGCGCATGCTGACCGGACGGCGGGGCGCCACGGGCCGTCTCCCGGGTGCGCACCGCTCCGCGCATCCCGACCTTCACCTCCGGGTTCTGACTTCTCGGAGGAACACATGACGACGGAGAGCAACGCGCGGCCGCTGGCGGTCGTGACCGGCGCCTCGAGCGGGATCGGGTACGAGCTGGCAAAGGTCTTCGCCGAGCACGGTTACGACCTGATCATCGTCTCGGACAGCGAGCGCATCCGGGAGGCGGCGCGCTCGCTCGGCGGAGGGACGAACGTCGTGCCCTTTGAGGCGGATCTCTCGACCCCGGGCGGCGTGGAGAGCCTCGTGGGGCTGATCCGCGACTCGGGACGGCCAGTCGACTCCGTCGTGATCAACGCAGGCATCGGGGTGGGGGGAGACTTCGCCCGCGAGACGAGCCTCGAGGACGAGCTGCGGCTCTTGAACCTGAACGTCAACGGCTCGGTGCATCTCGCGAAGCGGATGGCGCAGGACATGGTCAAGCGCAACGCGGGGAGAATCCTCTTCACCTCGTCGATCGCGGCGACGATGCCCGCGCCGCTGGAGGCGGTGTACGGCGCCTCGAAGGCGTTCCTGCTCTCGTTCTCGGAGGCTCTCCGCGACGAGCTCAAGGACGCAGGGGTCACGGTGACCGCGCTGATGCCCGGACCGACCGAGACCAACTTCTTCCACCGGGCGGAGATGGACGAGACCAAGGTGGGACGGGAGGAGAAGGACGATCCGGCCAAGGTCGCGCGCCAGGGGTTCGATGCGCTGATGTCCGGTGACGACAAGGTCGTGGCCGGCTCGTTCAAGAACAGGGTCCAGGCCGCGGTGGCACGCGTGCTCCCGGACTCCGTCAAGGCGAAGCAGCACCGCAAGCTGGCCCGAGCGCGAGGACGACGACTCCGACCACGAGGGCTGAGGCCGACCGCTCCGATCAGAAACTTCCGACGGCCTGGACGCCGAGCTGTCCCCGCCACGGGGCGACCAGGACGAAGAGATGCAGCCCGGCGGCCGCGTCCGGGCCGGTGCGGTGTGGCTTCACCACCGCAAACCGATCCAGCAGGCCCCCCAGGAAAACGTCGGGCCGCGCGACCGCGCCGGTCCTGGTCGGGAGCGACTCCAGGCGGGTCCCTGGCTCCCCGGCGTCAATGACCAGCAAGACCGCGCCCTTCGGCGGTGCATTGGATGGCACGGGCGGGGCAGGAGAGGCGAGGACCGTCGCGGCCACGGCCAGAGGGAGCAGCATGGCCGGGGTTGTGCTTCAAGAAGCGCGCCTCTCCACGCCGGGCGCGGCCTTGCGCCGGATCGTCAGAACATGATGGCGCGGGCGAACAGCCGTGTCGAACACTCGGCTGCTCATGCGCGCGCTTCCTGTTTTCGTCTGTCTCCTCGCCCTCCCCGCATCGTCGATCGCCGCGGAGGCTGCGGCCCCGAAGCTCTTCGCGCCGGGCCTGGTCTCGACCGGATTCGACGATGCCCACGTGAGCTTCTCGCCCGACGGCCAGACGCTCTATTTCCTCCGGAGCTCGCCGGACTTCGCGCACTGGACCGTGCTGGTCTCTCGCCGCACGAGCCAGGGGTGGGGGCCGGCGGAGGTCGCGCCGTTCAGCGGGCGATGGAACGACGGAGACGTGACCATCACCCGCGACGGTCACCGCCTGTTCTTCATCTCCAACCGCCCGGTGGAGGGCGACACGCCCAGACCGGACACCGAGATCTGGACGATGGAGCGCACCGGCTCGGGATGGGGTCCGCCTCGCCACGTCGCCGAGCTGTCCAGCCCGGGCGACGAGTGGTTCCCGACGATGACCGACGACGGCACGCTGTTCTTCGGGTCCGAGCGGCCCGGCGGCAGGGGCAAGTGCGACCTCTGGGAGGCGCGCTGGCAGGGCGACCACTTCGCTGCGCCGGAGAACCTCGGCGAGCCCATCAACTCGGCGGAACAGGAGATCGAGCCCTGGATCTCCGCGGACGGC
>CAZDSB010000584.1:0-3396 GCA_964507515.1 uncultured Myxococcaceae bacterium | reverse complement strand
GGCCCATTTCTCAGTCCGGAGCATGGAGAAGGCCTTGGCAAGGGCCGTCGAGAGTTCTCTCGCAGGGTTCACTGCCGTGCACTTGCGCCGTCGGGAAGGAGGGTAGCCCGGCGGCGCAGACGCCGGGCGATGCGCATCCTGCGGCACCGCTCCGTGCACGTCCTCATCGCCCTGCTCCTCGCCCAGGCGGCCACGCCGCCGCAGGCCCCGGTCGAGCCCGTCCCCTCCCTGGTGCATCCCGAGGACTTCACCCTCGCCGAGCCGGGCGGCGGCGCGCGCCGGGGGACACTCCCCGCCGACTTCGCCATCGCCCCGCCGGACCCGGAGATGCTCAAGGGCCCCTCCAAGGACGAGGGCTTCGACTTCATCCCCATCCCGGTCGCGAGCTTCAACTCGGACACGGGCTTCGGCCTCGGCCTGGTGCTCCTGGCATACGTCTACGGGCAGGACTACCGCCCCTACAAGCACGGGCTCACCGCGCAGTTCTTCGGAACCACCACCGGCTTCCAGGGGCACTACATCACCTGGGACGCGCCTCACCTGCTCGGGCCGGTGCGCGTCGAGGCTCACGTGGAGTTCCACAAGGACCCGTACGCGCCCTACTACGGCCCGGGGAACCACACCTTCCCCGGCCAGTACCTCAACGGGCCGGACAAGTTCTTCGGCTACACCAACGCCTGGACCTGGGACTGGCTGCGCTTCCGCATCAAGCCGTTCGGCGACCAGACGCCGCTCACGCTCTACGCGGGCTACCAGTACCGCTTCTTCTGGATCACGCCCTACGCCGGGTCGAACCTCGACATGGAGCGGCCCAACGGCGTGACCGGCGGCCGGAACGGAGCGGGCTTCGCCGGCATCCTCTTCGACACCCGGGACGACGAGCAGAACACCCACTCGGGCTTCCTCGTGCAGCTCGCCGGCCGGATGGCGCGCCCCTGGACCGCGAGCCAGTTCAGCTACCAGGGCGTGACCTTCGGGACTCGCATCTTCTTCTCCCTCTGGACGCCACGGCTCGTGCTCGCCCTGCACGGCGAGGCGGACCATCTCTGGGGTGACGTGCCCTTCTGGGAGTGGAACCAGATCGGCGGCATCGCAAGCGTCGAGGGGCTCGGCGGGCTGGACACGGTGCGCGGCGTCCCGCGGAACCGCTACGGCGGGAACACCAAGGTGCTGGGGAACGTCGAGCTGCGCTGGGCCACGGTGGAGATCCCGTGGGGACCCGCGCCGCTGCAGATCGGCCTCTCCGGTTTCCTCGACACAGGGCGGGTCTGGCAGCCCGGGCAGCCGAACGGGAAGTTCTTCGAGGCCTCCGAGTGGCACAGCGGAGCCGGCGGCGGGCTGCGCCTGATGCGGCGGGCGGCGGTGATTCGCGCCGACTTTGGCTTCGACCTCGACACGAAGCGGACCGGCATCTACGTCGCGTTCGGTCAGCTCTTCTGACCCGGCACCTGAATCAGGCGAGCCAGGCGCGGAGCTCGGCCGGGGTCGAGGCCTCCGACCGCACGCCCGGCTCGAGCGACAGCGGCAGCGCCACGAAGCCCCGGTGCCCGAGCGCGGCGAGCAGCGCGGTCCTCGCGACCTCGTCGGGCGAGAAGAGCACGCAGCCGTCACCACCGCCTGCCCCGCTGACCTTTCCGGTGCTCCCTGCCGTCCGGGCGAGGGCGAGGATGCGCGCCGTCCCGGGGGTGCCCACGCCGGGAAGCGACTCGAGGAGCTGCTCCAGCTCCTGGCACGCCTCGTCGACCTGACCGAACCGCGAGCCACGGAGCCCCTCCTCCAGCTCCCGGCCGAGCTCGTCACTCGACTCCACGAAGCGCTGCCGGGGCGCGCCCTCGAGCGCCGCCTCCGCCTTCGCGATCATCCCGCGGGTGGAAGCGCTCTGCCCGGTGAACGCGTAGCTCGCCGGGAGCGAGGTGCTTCCGAGCCGGACGACGTCCGGCGCTCCGGCCGCCAGGAGCCCGAGCGAGAGCGACGCCGCCGCCGTCACGCGCTCCCGCGGCCAACGCCGGTAGCGGACGAGGCCGCCCACGCTGCACGCCGCCACGTCGCCGCCGCTCCCCTTCCCGCCCTGCGCCTCGGCGTGCGCGAGCATGGCCAGCGCGAGCGGCGGACGCACCTCGAGCAGGCGGGCCGCGCACTCCGTCGCCAGCACCACCGCCCGCGCCGAGCTCCCGAGGCCGAGCTTGTGACCGCCCGGCCCGGCGGCCGTGGCCGACAGCGCGAGCTGCAGCCCCAGCGACTCCCGTGCGCGTGCACGCACCACCACGTCCAGGGCACGTGCGGCGAAGGCGAACGGCGGCGTGGGCTCGCTGGCCCAGCGCACGCCGAGCGGCGTCACCGTTCCCTGAAGCCGCCCCTCCGCCAGGACGAGGTGAACCTCGCGGTCCTCGCGGGTCCGGCCGAGCGCCCAGGCTCGCGGGCCCACCCCGGCCAGCCGCGCCGTCCCGCCCCACAGGACGGCGTATTCCCCGGAGAGGAAGAGCTTGCCGGGGGCGGAGAGGCAGATCTCCAAGGTCAGAGCTCCATCCAGCCTACGGCTCGACGAGCCGGGCGTCGCCGCCGGGCCGGCAGCGCACCACCTCCAGCGCACCGGCCTCGCGGGCCAGTCGCTCGACCTCGGCCTCGTGCGAGGCGAGCGTGAGGAGGACGGGGTTGGGGCCTGCGTCCAGCGTGAACCACACCGGGACACCCCGTCGCCGCGCAGCGGGGAGCGCGAGGATGAGCGCGAGCGTGCCCGGCAGGAGGTAGCAGAGGGGCGGATCGGCGGCGAAGGCGGTGGCGTGCATCCGCCACGCGTTCCGCTCCGAGAGCGCGCCGAGCGACTGGAGATCCCGGGCGGCGATGGCAGCCGTCGCGCGCGGGATCTCCGCCTCGGCGTCCTTCACCCAGGCCGGGTAGTATGGCGACGTCTCCACCGTCTGGGCCATCCCGTCGCGGCTGCCGACCTCCTTCTCCGCGCGGCTGATCACCGCCACCAGCAGGCGCAGCTCCGGCCAGTGGCTCTCGGCGAAGGCCTGGGTGGCGACGCTGTCCGCGCCGTCCTCGCGGCTGCCGCGGTGCCAGATGCACACCCCGCCCTGCACGCTCCGGCACGCCGAGCCGCTGCCCTCACGGGCCAGGCGCGAGATCGCGGCCGCCTCGGTGGACAGGCCGGCCGCGGCCCGTCCGGCCAGCGCGAGCGCGGCGAAGGCCGCGGCGCTCGAGGCGAGGCCCGCGGCCATGGGGAAGTTCCCCCGCGAGTCGACCCGTACCGGACCGAGCGCCCGCGTGGTCTCGGCACGCACGCGCTCGAGGAGCCCGAGCACCCGCGCGCGCTCCTTTCCCCGGGCCTCGCTCCCGTGGAGGATGACCGCGTCCGCCGGCGCACCGAACTCCACGGTGGTCACCACCTCCAGC
>CAZDSB010000583.1:0-3018 GCA_964507515.1 uncultured Myxococcaceae bacterium | reverse complement strand
GCGCGCTTCCGCGGGCGTCCCCCGGTGCGGGGGGCTGAGCCCGGTCGCTGGCGCGCCACTGCGCGCTTCCGCGGGCGTCCCCCTGGTGCGGGGGGCTGAGCGAGGTGCGGGGGAGGGCCGGCCTGGCTTCCTGGCCGATCTTGCCCGGTCTGCTGTGGCTCCGGACGGCGCGCTCTGTGCTGGTGCCCGACCCCGGAGACCGAGCATCCTCGCGGGGTTCCTTGCGCTTCCGGAGGTTCCTGTGAGGGCCCAGCCGATCGCCGTCGCTCCTCCTGTCCCGTCGGTCGCAGCTCCGGCGGCGGTGAGCCGGCAGCTGCCGCTCGACTGGCTCCGCGGGCTGGTGATGGTGCTGATGACCATCGACCACGCCTCCGGCGAGTTCAACGCCGGCCGGCTCTTCACCGACGCGACGTTCATGTACCAGCCCGGCACGCACCTCGACCTGGCGCAGTTCCTGACGCGCTGGATCACGCACCTCTGCGCGCCGACGTTCGTGTTCCTCGCGGGCTACGTCCTTCAAGTCAGCGTCCGCCGGCGTCAGGCGAAGGGCGATCCCGAGGGGAGCATCACCGGGTTCATCGTCACCCGCGGGCTGATCATCGCGGCCCTCGACCCGCTGTGGATGATCATCGTCTTCCGACCTCCGAACGGACTGATCGTCCTCCAGGTCCTCTACGCCATCGGGATGAGCTTCATCGCGATGGCCTTCCTCCGGCGGCTGCCCCCGTTGACCATCGGTGTCATCGGCCTGGTGCTGGTCTTCGCCGTCGAGCCGCTCGCGGCGCTGGTTCCCTCGACCGGACCCCTGCACGTGGTGGGGACGCTGCTCGTCGCCGCCGGGCCGCTTCCGCCCTTCATCGTCGGCTACCCGGTGATCCCCTGGCTGGCGATCATGATGATGGGCTGGGGCACGGCCGAGGTGGCGCGCCAGGCTCCGTCCGCGTTCCCGCGGAGGGTCGCGCTGGCCGGGGTGGTCGCGCTCGGCCTGTACTTCGTCTTCCGCGGGCTGAACGGCTGGGGAAACATGGCCCTGTTCCGCGAAGACGGCTCGCTCGTGCAGTGGCTGCACGTGTCCAAGTACCCGCCGTCGGTCACCTACGACGCGCTCGAGCTGGGCATCGCCTTCCTGCTGCTGGCGCTGTTCCTCGTCTGGCAGCCGCCTCGGTGGATGGACGCGGTCCTGCGGCCGCTGGGTCAGAGCGCGTTCTTCTTCTACCTGCTCCACGCGCACTTGCTGAAGCTCGGCGGGCACCTGCTCGGCATGTCCGGCACGGCGGGACTGGGGATGACCTACCTCTCCGCGGCGGTCGTGGTCGCGCTGCTGATCCCCGCGTGCACGGCGTACCGGAAGTACAAGGTCGCGCACCCGCGGAGCATGGCGCAGTACATCTGAGCGTCAGGCGCCCCAGCCGCGCGCGCCAAGGACGATCCCGTGGTTCCGTCCCGGCGCATCGAGGCCGAACACCTGGACGCGGGTGCCCTCCAGCCGCCGCTCGACCTCCGCGAGGGAGGCTGGCTCGACCTTCTCGTAGACCTGGATGGCGAACAGGAGACGCCGGCCGGAGAAGTGATCGGCAATCCGGTCGATGACCTCGGTGACCGGGGGAATCGTGCGGCGCAGGTCGAGCCCCTCCTTCTCGTCCAGCGCCGTCCCCCAGGGTGGCGCGACGAACACCACCAGCGCGGCGTCGGGAGGCACCGGCCGCTCGGCGAGGAGCGTGCGGTAGCCGCCATTGACCAGCTCGATGGGTCGACCGAGGAGCGCCAGGTTGCGACCGGTGAGCTCGAACACCATCGGCTCGACCTCGAACGCCAGGCCCACCGCGGACGGCAGATGCTGGAGGAGCCAGTGGAGCGTGTTGCACGACCCGGCGAATGGGTCGAGCACCAGGATCCGCGGCACCGTCGAGCGCCGGCCCAGCTCCGACGCGACCTCCCGGCCGATGGCGTCCGCGAGGACGTCTCGTGTGCACTCCACCGCAGTCCGGCCGAGGATCCGCAGCCCCCGCCCGTACCACTCGGCGGGCCGCAGGCCGTAGATGGATACGTGGTCCGCGTTTCCGAAGCTGTCGGTCCCGTACTGCTCGACCTGCTTCAGCGTCAGCACCCGGTTGCGCAGAGGCCCGAGGAGGAGGAGCCCCCGGTCATGTCGGGGGGCGGGTGGCGAGCTCTCGGTCATGACCGAACCGCCCGGTCCTACAGCAGCGCGCCGCGGAGGATCAGGCTCGCCACCGTGAAGTAGATGATGAGCCCGCTCACGTCGACCAGCGTCGCCACGAACGGGGCCGACGCCTTCGCCGGATCGAACCCGAGCCTCCGGAGCAGGAAGGGCAGCATGGATCCCACCAGGTTCCCGTACAGCACGACGCCGATCAGGCTCAGGCCCACGGTGAACGCGACCAGGATGAAGTGCTCGCCGTAGAGGTGGAACGCCTTCGCCCAGATGACGATGCGAAAGAAGCCGATGGACCCGAGCAGACACCCGAGCGCGACTCCCGAGGCCACCTCCCGGCTCGCCACCCGCCACCAGTCGCGCAGCCGCACCTCGCGCAGCGCGAGCGAGCGGATGATGATCGACGTCGCCTGCGAGCCGGAGTTGCCTCCGGAGGAGATGATCAGCGGGAGGAAGAGCGAGAGCACGACCGCCCTGGCGATCTCGTCCTCGAAGGCGCTCATCGCCGTGGCCGTCAGCATCTCGCCGAGGAACAGCGCCGAGAGCCATCCACCGCGCTTCTTCACCATCGAGGTGAAGCTCGTGTCGAAGTAGGGCGCCTCGAGTGCCTCGACGCCGCCGAGGCCCTGGATTTCCTCGGTCGCCTTCTGCTCGGCGACGTCGAGGACGTCGTCGACGGTGATCATTCCCACCATCACGCCGCGCGAGTCGGTGACCGGGAGCGCGATCCGGTCGTACTTCTCGAAGGTCGCCACCACCTCGTCGCGCGTAGCGGTCGCGGGGATGCTCACCAGCGAGGCGTCGTTCAAGTCGGCGACCTTCTGGTCCGGCTTGGCGAGCACCAG
>CAZDSB010000582.1:0-2859 GCA_964507515.1 uncultured Myxococcaceae bacterium | reverse complement strand
ACCTCATCGACAGCGCGCTCTCGGAGGTCCGGCTCGAAGCTGGCCTTCACCGCCGCGGTCCAGTGTCCTTGCGAGTCTTTGTGGGCGAGATTGCGCTTGCCGCGCAGATGCACGCCGATTCCCGGAAGGTCGAGCTGGTGGTGGAGAGCGTCGACCCGGCGCTGGTCATCAACGTGGATCCGCAGCTCCTCACGTCCGCGCTGATGAACCTGCTCCACAACGCCTTCAAGTACACCCCCCTTCCCGGACGGGTGGTGCTCAGGACCCGGAACGAGCCCGGTCACATCCTCATCGAGGTCGAGGACGAATGTGGCGGGCTGCCAGAGACCGATAACGCGTTTCGACCGTTCGGAGACCGGCGAAGCAGCGATCGCTCCGGACTGGGGCTCGGCCTCTCCATCAGTCGAAGGGCGGTGGTTGCAAACGGGGGTGAGATCCGAGCGCTCAGCTTGCCGGGGAAGGGCTGCATCTTCACCATCGACTTGCCCGCGATGGAGTCAGCCGCCGGTTGAGTCGATGGAGCCGCGGTCCACCAGGGCCCGTTCCAGCGTGCCGAGCTCGAACGGCTTGCAGAGCCGGGCCACGATGTTCGGGTACGCGATCTCCAGCGCCTTGTCGTCGGCGGAGATCAGGATGACTGGGAAGGCGGCGCCGAGCTTCTCCTCGGCCAGGGCCCTCAGGACCAGCTCGCCACCCATCTCGGGCATGTTCAGGTCCAGGAGCACGGTGCAGGGCCTGGGAAGCCCCGGAAGCATCGAGAGCGCCTCTCTCCCGTGCTGCGCGAGCCGGACGTCGTGGCCCCGTTCCCGGAGCAGCTCGCCCAGCAGCTCGCGAGCATCAAGGTCGTCGTCGACGAGGAGAATGGAGCTGGGCACGGGGGTCTCGCGAGCGATGGTCGGTTCCGTGGCTCCCCGACTACGCCGGTCGGCGAGAAGGCACAACGTGGGACGCTGCCCACACGATCGAGCCCACTTGCGGGCGCCGGGAAAGAAGCAGCCCGGGCGGACCATTCGTTCAGCTGGCGGGCGTCATCATCGGCTCGGCCGGGAGGCCCCCGGCGGAGTCTCGTTGCGAGGAGGGGCCGTCTCGGGTCTGATTTCCACGGGCCGTCACTGACGAACGAGGGGCGATGGTTCGGGTCTGGAGACGTGGCGTGGTGCTCCTGGGCTGCATGGCCGGACTCCAGTCCGCGCGGGCGCAGCAATTCGTGCTTCCGCAGACTCTGGCTGTGAGCAACCGCGACCGGATCTTCCCCGGCCTCTACGAGTTCAGCGAGGCGGGCGCGGTGGTGGCCCGGGTTCGGGATGCTTCCGCCACCTGGTACAACCCCGCCGGGCTCGCGCTGTCCGAGCGGACCACCTTCAACGTCAGCTCTGCCGCGTACCAGCTCACGAAGCTGGGAAGCGCCAACGCGCCCGCCGAGCTCACGCGGACGGCCAGCTTCCAGCCCATCCCCAGCGCTCTGGGCGTTGCCTTCGGGAAGGAGGTCCTCGAGTGGCACAGCCTGCGCCTGGGACTGGGGATCTACAGCCAGAGCAACTGGGACTCCTCGGTGCGTCTCGAGAGCAAACCGAGCCCGGACACCCGCGTGAGCTACGTGATGAAGTCCTTGTTTCGCTCGACCGTCTTCAGCGCCGGAGCCGGGTGGGCGCTCGATCGCCGCTACCGCTTCGGTGCCGCGCTGCTCTTCGACTACACCGAGACCGGCGACATCGGGCAGACCTCGGGGGACGTCCAGGACGGAACCTCTCTGCAGACCGTGATCCAGTCGCTGGATTTCAGCGGGAACACGCTCCACCTCATGGCCTCGCTCGGCGCTCAAGCCGAGCCTCTGCCGTGGCTCTCGCTGGGACTGGTGGTGCAAACCCCGGGGATCGCGCTCTCCCGGGGCGCCTCGGTTCGCTACGAGGCCCAGGCCACCACGCTCCAGACCCACCAGCTGGCCCTGGTCGACGACAGCAATGCCGAGTTCGACCTGCGCAAGACCTTCAAGACGACCCTCGGCATCGCGGTGCGGTTCTGGAAGATCGAGCTGGAGGGTGACCTCCGCTGGTACCCGGCCAGCGCGACCTACACCCTGCTCGCGACCTCGATACCGATCCAGATCACGACCCAGCAGCCCGGACAAGGGGAGGTGGTGACCGAGCAGCAGTTCGCGTCGATTTCCTTCGCCACCCGCCGGGTCTGGAGTGGGAGCGTCGGGGCCCGGCTCCGGCTCAGTGAGCTGATCACGTTCCACGGCGGGTTCTACGTCGACCCCTCTCCGCTCAGCGGCGCAGTCAACGGTCTCTTCCAGAAGGCCGACTTCGCAGGGTTCCGGGGCGGAGTCTCCTTCACTGCCCCGAAGGGGCTCTCCGGGTCCATCAGTTTGGGCTACGAACGGGGGACGGCGGATACCACCGTCGCCGTCGGGGGGCTGGCGGTGACTCCGCTCCCCGTGGAGGTTTCATTCACCATCTTCAACCTGAGCTTTGCCATCGGCTACAGGTTCTGAGGCCGTGCGCCGCCTGCCCTCCGAAGCAGCTCGCCCAGAAGCGTCGTCCTGGATGAACGGAGTCGCGGTGAGCAGGGGATCTCGGCAGCGACGCTCGCTTCGGTCCCGTGGGCGCCGGACAGCTCAGGATCGCTGACCGGCCCCTCGAGGTCATTGCGCCTGAGCGGGGACCGGCGCGTCCGGCACGCGGGTGACGGCCTTGCCTTCATCCAGCGACTTCATCACCGCCTTGCTCTGCGATTGCTGTGCCTGGCGCTGCTCGTCGCCCGCGATCCCGTACTGCCCGTTGCGAGCGGCATCGTCGGAATTGCGCTGATGCTGCTCCGCCTGACGTTGCTCCTGGGCGGCCGTCGTCGCGCAACCGG
>CAZDSB010000581.1:0-11434 GCA_964507515.1 uncultured Myxococcaceae bacterium | reverse complement strand
ACCATGGATTCCGCGGCCGCCGCGCTCGCTGCGATTCCTGGAGACTGCGGTGACGAGTACCGCCGGCCGCCGTACCTCACCGCGACTGGGGACCTCAGCCACCACGTCCAGAGCTTTCCGCCCGCATACGAGACCCGCGGGTCCGGAGACCGGACCCTGTGCCTCAGCGGGACGCCCTGGGAGCCGATCGCGGGCTACTCGCGCGCGGTGCGGAAGGGATCGCGGATCTCGGTGTCCGGGACCACCGCGTCCCATGGGAGTCGATCGATCGGCGGCATCGACGTCGCGGCCCAGACCCACTTCGTGATCGACAAGATCGAGGGCGCCCTGGAGTCGCTCGGCGGACGTCTCGAGGACGTCGTCAGGACGCGGGTGTTCGTCCGGCGGATCCAGGACTGGGAACCGGTCGCGCGGGCGCACGGGGAACGGTTCGGCCATGTGCAGCCGGCGAACACGCTCGTCGAGGCCGCGCTCGTCTCGGAGGACGCGCTGGTGGAGATCGAGGCCGACGCGGAGGTGTGAGGCGGCGTTCAGCGGCGGACCAGTGCTCCGAGCGAAGGCAGGGCCGACACTGCCTCGTCGCCCGGCTCGGACCTGGCGGCCTGCGCGACTCCCGACGCTCGTGTCGCCGCCCCGGCGCCCCGTGTTCCCCGAACGCGGCAGGGCTGGCCCCGGACCGCCCGAGCCCACTCCGAGAATCTCACCTCGAGTGCGCTTTTGGGTCGTCAACCTGGCGAAACGACGTCGACGTGTTCACTCTGGTTGAGAGTTGGAGTTTTCACTCCAACTTCGACTGGCCTGAGGGTATCCAGAGCGTCGCGCCGTCCCGGCGGCGCCCAATGACCACGAACTCCTGAGCCCCGAAGCCGATGCCCCGAGCGCCCGCGCGCTCCGGGTGATTCCGTGCCCTTCGCCTCCAGGAGTCCGCCGTGCCCAGCATTCGATTCGACCGGGCGACTTTCGCCCATCACGACGCCTTTCCGCTGCTCGATCACGCGAGCGCGGTGTTCCCCGACGGCTGGACCGGCCTGGTCGGCGAGAACGGGGCAGGGAAGAGCACCTTGCTTCGCCTCGTCGCCGGCGAGCTCGAGCCGCAGGAGGGACGCGTCCACGTCGATCCCGACGGAGGCGCCGTCGTCCTCTGCCGCCAGGACGTGGAGACCCCGGGAGACGACGTGCGCTCCCTTGCGATGCGCGAGGACGGTTCCGCATGGCGGATCCGGCGCGAGCTCGACCTCGACGCAACGGGCCTCCGGCGCTGGGACTCACTCTCGCCCGGCGAGCGCCGCCGCTGGCAGATCGGCGGTGCGCTCGCCCGCGAGCCGCGGATCCTCCTCCTCGACGAGCCGACCAACCACCTCGATGCTCAGGGCCGGGCACTCGTCGTGGCGGCCCTGGAGCGCTTCCGGGGCGCCGGCATCCTGGTCTCGCACGACCGTGCCGTCCTTGAGGCCCTCACTTCCCGGACGGCGCGGCTGCACCGCGGGCAGCTCACGCTCACCTCCGGCGACTACGGCGAGGCGAAGGAGATCTGGGCCGCAGCGGATGCGCGGTCACGAGACGTCCGCGAGCAAGCCAAGGCGGAGGTGAGCCGTGCCCGTCGCGCGCTCGTCCAGGCGAGGTCGGCCCGAGCGGCTGCCGAGCGCTCCATGAGCAGTCGCGCGCTCGATCGGGAGGACCACGATGCCCGAGGCATGGGTGCCAAGAACCGCCGGGCGGCCGCGGAGGCCCGTCTGGGCGCGGACGTGCGGAGGTCGCGAACTGCGCTCGAGCGCGCGTCGGCCTCGGTGCCGCAAGGGCAGGTCGAGGCCGAGCTCGGTCGCTCAGTCTTCCTCGGGTACGCGCCCTCGCCGCGGCCCATCGTTCTCTCCCTCGACGCACCGGAGCTTCGCGCCGGCCCGGCGCTCCTTGCCCTGGACGTTCATGCCG
Organism: uncultured Myxococcaceae bacterium; assembly: GCA_964507515.1. Classification (GTDB taxonomy): domain Bacteria; phylum Myxococcota; class Myxococcia; order Myxococcales; family Myxococcaceae; genus RPRB01. Next base: position 9,505 of record CAZDSB010000581.1, on the reverse strand, counting down.
TGCTTCGGCGCGACGACCGCGTCCGCCTCGTGGGGCCGAACGGGGCAGGGAAGACCACCCTGCTGAACCGTCTCCTCGAGGCGAACCAGGGACGGGCGGACGAGGTCTTCTTCCTCCGCCAGGAGGTCGGCAGCGAGGACGGCCGCGACGTCCTCGACGGCGTGCGCGAGCTCCCTCCCGATATCCGCGGTCGCACGCTCTCGCTCGTCGCGGCGCTCGGGACCGATCCAGACCGGCTCCTCGCCTCCGAAGCACCTTCAGCCGGAGAAGTCCGCAAGCTCCTCCTCGCCCAGGGACTCGCCCGCCGTCCCTGGGCAGTCGTCCTCGACGAGCCGACGAACCACCTCGACCTTCCCACCGTCGAGCGGCTCACCGCCGCGCTCCGTGCCTACCCTGGTGCGCTTCTCCTCGTGACGCACGACGACCCACTGGCCGTGGCCTGCACAGCCGTCAGCTGGATCCTTACCGACGAAAGGCTCGAGTTTTGTTGAGCACCAGGGCTCAGCCTTGGGGCCATTCGTCGGGGCTATCGGCTGAACTCAAGAGAATCGAATGCGGCGTCTGCCTCGTAAAAGTCATCGCCCGGCGCAGAGGTAGCTGAAAGCACGATGACCCGCTCCGACGCCCAACAGATCCGTCGCTTGACGAGATCCGTTTCGAAGGTAGTTCGATATTGATATCCGCGACACGAAGGTTTGCTCAGTCGGGACAAATCCTCGACGGCCGTGTCTCCGAGAAGCTTCAGCACAGGCTGCAGTTCGGGGTCATGCGGAGAATCGGTTCGGTGGAGCGCCGGATCGTCTAACCCCCACGAAAATGCTCCGCACTCCGCTCGCCTGCAGCACGAGGCGTCGCCCTTCGAAATCGTAACCGGTGTAGACGCCCTCCTCGACGTCCACCGGTTCGAGGTCGATCTGAGCGTCGGCGATCGATTCGTACGCCATGAGCGACCCGGGATCAGAGACGAAGATCGGGAACGCCATGTCGCCCATGGCTCGAGCCTACGGGAGCGCTCAGGGCTTCCGCTCGTCCCCCGGACGGTCCACTCCCACCCCGAAGTGGAAGACCAGGTGCCCACCCAGCCAGCCCCCGGCGGCCAGGCCGAGCGCCACCAGCACCAGCGCGATGATCAGCAGCACGCGGCCCGCGCCCGTCGGCGGCTCCCCGCCCCGGTAGATCAGCACCACCACCGCGATGCAGGTCACGCTCAGCATCACGAAGAGGTGCGTCGTCGCCGTCCGGAGCGCCTCGGGCTTGTCCTTCGACACGCCCAGGTAGTCGATGAAGCCCGCCGTGGCCGCCAGGCCCGCCGCCACCACCCCGGCGATCAGCGCCCAGTGCCCGAGCATCCAGAACAGCGGCGCCCCGCCCCCCAGCGCCACCGCGTCCATCACCACCCAGAGCAGGAACAGGACGACCGGGAAGTCGCTCAGCGCCGCGTGCAGCGGGTGCCCACCGACGCGCAGCCCCCGGCTCATGCCCCGTGCGCCGCCACCACTGCCACCAGCAGGATCACGAAGGCGACGACCGCCACCAGAGCGTGAATCACCACCACCGGGATGGGCAGCGCCTTCTTCGAGAGGTGCTGGGCGAAGAGGTAGAAGCCTCCCAGCGCCGCGACGATGAAGATGACCAGCGCCGTCTTCGCCGCGTCCGGGGCCGTGCCCCCCGCCACCGCGACGATCAGCACGATGAGCCCCGCCGCCGCCAGCGCCCCGTGCAACAGCGCGATCCCCGTGGGCGGCCGCTCCGCCCCGCGGAAGCGCACCACCGCCATGTACAGCCCACCGAGCGCTGCCACAGCGAACAGCACGATTGCGACTGTCATGCCAGCTCTCCTGTCAGAGGCGGGACACGCACTCCGCCGTGCCCAACTGATGGCGAAGGTGCGTGCAGGTGACAGAAAAACGCCCTCACTCCCGGTGCATTGTCACCAGCCGACTGTCCGTGCATCCCTTCCACAGGGTTGCCATGTCCACCACCATGCCCCTCCCATCCGCCATCGCCGATCCGGGTGCCCCGGACGAGGCCCTCGTCGAGCGCGTGCTCGCCGGAGACGTCCAGGCCTTCGAGCTGTTGATGCGCCGCAACAATCAGCGCCTCTACCGCGCCATTCGCTCGCTCGTCTCCGACGAGGACGAGGTCGAGGAGCTGATGCAGCAGGCCTACGTCCTCGCCTTCACCCGGCTCGGACAGTTCAGCCGCGGCGCCCGCTTCTCCACCTGGCTTCTGCGCATCGGCCTCAACGAGGCCCTCCAGCGGCTTCGCCGGGATCGCAAGTGGCCGCGCATCGCCCCCGAGGTGCTCGAGGAGGAGCCCTCCATGACCGCTACCCCCGAGCAGGGCCTCGCCCGCGCCCAGCTGAACCATCTGCTGGAGCAGCTGGTCGACGACCTTCCCGAGTCCCACCGATCCGTCTTCGTCCTCCGCGAGATCCAGCAGCTCTCCACCGCCGAGGTCGCCGACCTCCTCGGGCTCACCCCCGACAACGTGAAGCAGCGCCTCTCCCGGGCGAAGTCCATGCTCCGGGCGGCCCTCGAGCAGCGCACCGGGAACACCCTCGCCGAGCTGTACCCCTTCGAGGCCCCACGCTGCGACCGCGTCGTCGCCGGCGTCCTCGCCCGCATCTCCGACCGGCACTGAGCCGGGACCCGCTCCGCCCACACCGCCCCACCTTTCGCGAAGGGCTGTGAACCCCGCGATTTTGGTACGCTTCCGCCGCTGTCCGGAGTCGGGGCGACGCGTCTCGTGGCACCCCTCCTCTGGAGATCTCGAAGGACATCCCTGCTCGGGAGGCCGCGCGTTTGGGGACCGGTGCCGATTCCGTCAAGACGTACTCCGCCGTCCTGCACAAGAAGCCCAACGACGCCGAGGCTCTTGCGGCGCTGGAAGCGCTGCTCAAGGACGACTCGGTGCGCGCCGAGGCCGCCCGCGCGCTCATCCCCGCCTACGAGGCGGTGAAGGAACACCGGAAGCTCGTCGCCGCCCTCGACCTCGTCGCGGAGATGACCCAGGACCAGCTCGAGCGCGTCCTCGCTCTGCAGCAGGCGGCGCACGTCCATCTGCACCACCTCCGGCAGCCCGAGCTCGCCTTCGCCGCCCTGTCCCGCGCCCTCCGTCTCTCGCCGGCCGACCCCAACCTCCGCACCGCCGCCCGCCGCGCCGCAGAGGACGCCGACGCCATGGACGGCTTCGCCACCGTCCTCAAGGAGCTCGTCTCCCGCCCCGACCTCGAGTCCGGCGCCCGCGTCGCCCTCCACCGTGACCTCGCCGACGTGCAGGAGAAGAAGCTCGACGATCGCCGCGGCGCCATCTCCCAGCTCGAGTCCGTGCTGGTCATCGACCCGGGCAACATCGACGCCCTCCGCGGCCTCCAGCGGCTGCTCCGCGCCACCGAGGACTGGAAGCGACTCGTCTCCGTCCTCGACAGCCTCGCCGGCGTCGTCCCCGATCCCGCGGAGAAGATCGCGCTGTGGCGCGAGATGGCCCTGCTCCGCGAGGGCAAGCTCGACGACCGCGACGCCGCCGCCTCGGCGTGGCGCCGCGTCTCCGAGGCCGATCCGCTCAATCGCGAGGCCGTCTCCGCCCTCGACCGCCTCTACACCGCCCTCGGGAAGTTCGAGAACCTCGCCTTCGCCCTCGAGCTTCGTCGCGCGCAGGAGGGCCAGAGCCCCCAGGGCCGCGAGGCCACCTTCCGCCTTGCCCAGCTCCGTCGCGAGCGGCTGCACGACTACGGCGGCGCGCTCCAGCTCCTCGCGGCCATCCTCTCCGAGGATCCCGGACACACCGCCACCCTCGACCTCCTCGACGCCTGGGGGCGCTCCCACGAACCGGAGAGCCGCAGCGCCCTCGACACGCTCGACCCGTTCCTCGCCCGCTCCGGCCAGCACGCCCGCCGCGTCGCCATCCGCGAGGCGCGCATCGCAGACGCCCTCACCGACGAGAAGATCCGCCTCACCCAGGAGATCCGCTCCATTCAGGAGCGCGACATGGGCCAGCCCCAGCGCGCGTTCCAGTCCGCCGGCCAGGCCTTTGCCCAGAACGTGGACCGCGCCGGCGCCAAGGCCGACCTCGAGCGCCTGGCCCGCCTGACCGGAAGCTACGAGGAGCTGGCCTCCACCTACGAGACGGTCGCCGCCGAGACCCGCGGCGCCGACCCGGACAAGGTGTCCTGGCTCCGCCGCGCCGCCGAGCTGCGCGAGCACCTCGCCCAGTCCGATGAGTCCATCAAGGACTGGCAGGCCCTCCTCGTCGAGTCGCCGCAGGACCGCCAGGCGCTGGATGCCCTCGGCAAGCTCTTCGAGCAGACCAAGAACGCCAAGCAGCTCTCGGAGGTGACCCTCCGCAAGGCCCAGCTCGCGGCCGACCCGCACGAGCGCCGCATCCTCCTGCTCAGGGCCGGCGAGACCCTCGAGGCCGCGCTGGACGACGCCCGCGCCATCGATGCCTACCGCGAGGCCCTCGCGCTCCGCCGCGGCACCGACGGGCTCGAGGCGCTGGACCGCCTCTACGCCCGCACCAAGCGCTTCGAGGAGCAGGCCGACGTGCTGGCCCAGCTCGCCGCCTCCACCACCGCCGAGGTGCAGAAGGCGCACCTCCTTCGCCGTGCCCAGCTGCTGGAGCGGGAGAAGGCGCTGCCCGCCGCCGTCGAGGGCTACTCCCGGCTGCTCGCGGTCGCCGCCACCGACTCCAACGCCGTCGCCGGCCTCGAACGGCTGATGGAGCTGCCCGAGGTCCGCCCCGACGCCGCTCGCCTCCTCGAGCCCGTCTACCGGAGCCTCAACGACGTCCGCCACCTGGTGGAGGTGCTCGAGATCCGTCTCGGCGGCGCCTCTCCCCAGGACCGGCTCCCGCTCCTCGAGGAGATCTCCAACCTCCGCGAGACGCTGGGGCAGAAGGACCTCGCCTTCGCCGCCCGCGTGCGTGCGTTCGGCGAGATGCCGGAGAGCGCCGAGGCCCGCGAGCAGCTGGAGCGCCTGGCCGCCGAGACTGGCAGCTTCGACGAGCTCGCCGCCGCCTACGAGGACCAGCTGGAGCGCGGCGTCACCAACGCCACCTCCACCGAGCTGTGGCGCCGCCTGGCGGTGCTCTGGTCCGAGCGCCTCGACCGGCTGGACCTCGCCATCCGCGCCTACGAGGAGCTGGCCCGCAGGGAGCCGCGCAACGTCGCCGTGCTCGAGGCGCTGGCCCGCATCCACACCCGCTCCGGTGACGCGCGCGAGCTGGCCTCGGTCATGAAGCGAATGGTGATGGCCGAGCCGTCGCCGCCGAAGCAGATCGACCTTCTCTTCCGGCTGGGCACCCTCGCCGAGGAGACGCTGGCCGACAAGCAGCTCGCCGCCCAGTGCTACGGCGAGGTTCTTGCCCGGAAGCCGGACGACGACGACGCGATCAAGTTCCTCGGCAAGGTGCTCACCGAGAGCGAGCGCTGGCCGGAGCTCGCCTCGCTCATCGTCAAGGAGATCCAGCTCGCCGATTCCACCGGACGCCACGAGGAGATGTACGACCTCATGGTCCGCCTCGGCCGGTTGCGTCTCGCGCGCCTGCGGGACCCGCGCGGCGCCCTCGACATCTTCGAGGACGTTCTCCGCCGCAAGCAGGGACACGCCGGAGCCATCGGCGCGCTCGAGGAGATGGCCCGATCCGACAGCCCGCTCCGCGGCGAGGCCGCCGAGGCGCTCGAGCCCATCTTCACCTCCGGCGGCGACCACCTGCGGCTCGTCCAGATGCTCGAGTCGCGCGCCTCCACCGAGCCGGTCGCCCAGGAGCGCGCCGGCTTGCTCCGCAAGGTCGCCAAGCTCTACGCCGGCCCGATGCAGAACGCCGACCTGGCCTTCGTCTCGGCCAGCCGCGCCCTCCGCGAGCTCCCCGACGAGGAGGCCTCGCTCACCCTCGCGGTGACGCTCTCCGAGCGCGCGAGCCACGGCGGCGACGAGCTCGCCGCCCTCCTGGAGGAAATCCTTCCCCGCGCCTCGGAGGACGCGGCCCGCGTGGCCATCCTCCGGGCGCTCGGCAAGGCGCAGGAGAAGCTCGGTCACCCCGCCGAGGCCATCGACGCCTGGCGACGGGTGCTGGAGACCGTCCCCTCGGACTCCGAGGGCATGGGCTCGCTGGTCCGCCTGTACCAGGCCGCTGGCCGCGCCCCCGAGCTGCTGGAGATCTACAAGCGCCAGCTGGCCATCAACGACGACCCCGCGGTCCGCGCCGCGCTGCTTTTCCAGATCTCCGGACTTCAAGATTCGGCGCTGCACGACACCGTCGGCGCCATGGCCACGCTGCGCCGGCTGCTCGAGCTCAAGCCCGACGACGCCCAGGCCCTGGACCGGCTGGACGCCCTCTGCGAGAAGCAGGAGCGCTGGCCCGAGCTGGCGGACGTCATCGGCCGGAGGCTCGCGCTCCCCGGCAGCGACCTGGACCTCGACCTCCGGACGCGGCTGGCCATCGTCCGGGAGACCCGCCTCCTCGACAAGATCGGCTCCCTCGAGCTCTACGGGCAGGTGCTGACCGCCCAGCCGAAGCACGCCGGCGCCCTGGCTCAGCTCGAGAGCTGGGCGCGGCGCGAGCCGCAGAACAAGCAGTTGATCGAGGTGCTCCTCGCCGCATTCCGCGCCGCGCCAGAGAAGGTGAAGCTCCCCGCCCTCATCGAGCTCCGCGTCGGCGTCTCGGCGGATGCGTTCGAGCGCAAGCAGCTGCTGGTGGAGCTCGCCTCTCTGCGGGAGTCAGAAAAGGATCCGGCGGGCCTTTTCGGCGCGCTGTCCCGGGCCTTCCAGGAGGACCCCAACGACTCCGCGCTCCGCGCGAGGCTGAGCAAGTCCGCCGATGCGGCCCGCACCTACGAGGAGCTCGCCCAGCTGTACGAGGAGGAGCTTCCTCGCATCGCCGAGACCAAGGACGCTGCCGCCGTGCTCCTCGAGCTGGGCGGTCTCTACGAGCAGCACCTCAGCAACCCCGCCCGCGCGATCGAGGTGCTCGAGCGCGCCCGCGAGCTGGACGCCACGAACTCCCTCCCGGCGCTCACCGCCCTCGCGCGCCTCTACGGACAGGCGGGGCGGAGCGACCGGCTGGTCCAGAGCCTGGACGAGCTGGAGAAGCTCACCCCGGACGTCAACGAGCGGGTGCAGATCCTCTTCCGCCTCGGCCAGGTGGCCCAGGACGAGCTGGAGGACGAGCCGCACGCAGCGGATGCCTTCGAGCGGCTCCTCGCGCTGGACAAGACCCACCTGCCGGCGGCGCGCCTTCTCGAGTCCATCTACGAGCGCAGCGGCACTCCGGACCGGCTGTTCAACGTCCTTCGCATCCAGCGCGACCTCACGAGCGGTGCGGAGCGCGAGCGGATCCTCGCCAAGATGGTGAAGGTCTCCGCCGAGGGCCTGGCGGACCTCGAGGCCTCCATCGAGCTCTACAGCGAGCTCTTCAAGAAGAACCCCAAGTCGGACCAGGCCTTCGGCGCGCTGGAGCTGGCGCTGGAGAAGGCCGGTCGCTGGGAGGACCTGCGCGCCCTGCTGGCCGGGAAGATTCCGCAGACCGCCGAGCCCCGCGAGCTGGTCCGTTTGAACGAGAAGCTGGGCGTCGTCCTCTACCGGCACCTCGGACGAGCGGAGGAGGCCATCGCCCCGCTCCGCACCGCGCTGGAGCGCGACGCGCGGAACAGGAACGCGCTCGAGACCCTGCGCGACATCGACGAGCAGCTCGGGCGCCGCGAGGAGCTGGTCGCCGTGCTGCGGCGGCTCATTCCCCTCCAGGAGAGCCCGGAGGGAGTGAAGGCGCTCCGGATCCGTCTCGCGGAGGTGCTGGGCGAGATGCAGCGGCGGGAGGAAGCGCTCGACGCGGCGCGCCGCTCGCTGGAGATCGAGCCGCACACCGTCCCCGACCTGGACCGGGTCAACAAGCTCTTCCTCGGGCTCCGGGCGTTCGGCGACGCGGTCCGTGCCCTCGAGCTGAAGGCCGAGGTCTGGCAGCGCCTGGAGGAGAGGGACGCGGTCATCGCCGCGCTGTGCGAGATCGCCGAGGTTTGGATCGGCCAGGCCAAGAAGCCCGAGCAGGCCGCGCCCATCCTCGAGCGGGTGCTGGAGTTCGATCCGGCCAACCGCGACGCCTACGAGCGGGTGCTCTCGCTCTACTCCGAGGCTGGCGACTGGCGCGCGTACTCGCAGGCCGTCGACCGCTACCTGCCCAACCTCGTCACCGACGAGGACAAGATCAAGGCGCTCCGCGAGCTCGGGCGGATCCGCGAGCAGAAGCTCGGCCAGAAGGATGCGGCGTTCCTCGCCCTCTGCCGGGCCCTCCAGCTCGACGCATCCGACGACTCGCTCCGCGAGGACGTGGAGCGGCTCGCGCAGGAGACGGGCTCCTACGAGGAGCTCGCGGCCGTCTACGAGCAGGTCGCGGACGAGCTGCCCCGCGGGCCGCTGGCCGAGCGGCTGTATCTGGTCCTGGCGCGGGTGCAGGACCGGAACCTCGACGACCCCGACGAGGCCGAGGCCGCGCTGCGGAAGATCCTCGAGTTCGATCCGACGAACTCCTCGGCGCTGGACGCGATGGCCCAGATGTTCGGCCGGCGCGGGCGAGACCGCGAGCTCATTGTCTCCCTGGAGCAGAAGATCGAGGCAGCTCCGTCGATCGAGGCCCGCAAGACCATCTTCCGCGAGATCTCCCGCATCCACCTCGAGCGGCTGAAGGATCCGGACGAGGCCGCCAGCGCACTCATCCGCGCGCTCGAGCTCGAGCCCGACGTGGAGACGCTGGGCGACCTCGCGAAGCTCTACCGCGAGCAGCACATGTGGGGCGATCTCGCCGCCACGCTGGCCCGGACCCGGGACCTCCTCCCGACCTCCGAGGAGCGGGCGCACCTCCAGAACCAGGTCGCCGCCGTCCAGGAGAAGGAGATCGGCGACGAGGAGGCCGCGGTCGACGCCTACCGCGAGGCGCTCTCGCTCGACCCCCGCAACGGCGAGGCCGTGTCGGCGCTGGAGCGCCTCTACACCCGGCTCGACCGTCCGGCGGATCTCCTCGCCATCTACGAGCGGCAGCTCGAGCTCACCGACGACTACCGGGAGAAGGTGAAGATTCTCTTCCACTCCGCCGCCATCTGGGAGGACCGCTACCAGAACGCGGCCAACGCCGACGCCTGCATCGAGGGCGTGCTCGGGATCGACCACACCAACCTCCAGGCGATCAAGGCGCTGGAGCGGCTGCGGCGGGCACAGGGCCGGTGGGAAGATCTCGTGGGCGTGCTCGAGCGCCACATCCAGCTCGCCACCGATGCGCAGGAGCAGGCCGACCTCATGGTCGAGGCCGGCGAGGTGCTCCGGGCCCACCTCCACCAGACCGACAAGGCGGCGGATGCGTTCCAGGCCGCCCTCGGCGTCTACCCCGGCCACACCCCGGCGCTGCACGCCCTCGGCGTGGTGTACGAGCGCAGCGGCAACTGGCCCTTCGCCCTGGAGATGCTGCACCAGGAGGCGGAGGCCCTGGGGCACGACCCGCGCGCGGTGGAGGTGCTCCA
>CAZDSB010000580.1:0-2757 GCA_964507515.1 uncultured Myxococcaceae bacterium | reverse complement strand
GGTCCAGCCCGGCGTCGAGGTGAGCTGGAGCACATACCTCGCCACCATCGGGGCCCGCTACTACTGGTGAGGGACGAGTGGCCGGACGAGGATCCTCGGACCTCGGCGCGGCTCTCTCCCCCTTTCGCGCGCGGTGGTGTGGATGTTCACGTACCCCGCTCCGACCGCTGCGAGGGCAGCGAGCGCGTACCGAGCGGAGCCGGTGAACCAGCCGGCCCACTCGGACTTCTGGGGCTCGTAGGCAGAGCGAGAGCTGAGCGGTGTTGCGGTCGTAGGCGGCGGTGAGCTCTTCGCGGAGATCACCCGAGCTGCTGCCCGTTCCCTCTCGCTCGGGTCCCACGTCGTAGCGGAGGTCGTTCTTGTCGAGCTCCGCCTGGACGGCGGCCGTGATGTGGTGCTCGGACCTGAACGTCGCCGGGTCTTTCCACTCCGGGACACGCGGATCGCGGCGCGGATGGCGGCCTCGCGGCTGTTGTCGATCCGCACGCGCCGCTGGGGCCGCAGGATTTCGAGCGTCAGTTTGAAGCGAACCCAAGTGAGTCCCACGAGTCCTTCGAGGGTGCCCGCGAGGTCGGATCCGGCGTCAGCGCTCGATCTCCTCGCGACGTGCGAGCGCAATGGGACCAAGGTCCCGGGCGACGGCCTTGCCCGGTCGGAGTAGCTCGGTGCGATGAGACGTCCCGTGCCCGGAGGGGGTCTCCGGCGTCTGCTACGCGATCCGCTCGGGCACTTTCTGCTCCTGGGCGCACTCCTCTTTGCCGGGTACGCCCTGTTCGGCGGCAACAAGACCCGGACCAACGCATCGACCCCTGTGGTGATCGGGACGGGCGAGGTCCGCTGGCTCACCGAGACATGGTCGCGGCAGTGGCGGCGCGAGCCGACGCCGGAGGAGCTGCGGGACCTCGTGAGCGGCCTTGTGCGCGAGGAGCTGCTCGCCCGGGCGGCCCGGGACATGCGACTGGACGAGGATGACGTCATCGTCCGCCGCCGACTCGCCCAGAAGCTTGAGTTCGTCCTCCGTGACACCGCCGCGGACGGTGAACCGACCGAAGCCGAGCTGGAGGAGCTCCTCGCCGGGCACCCGGAGCATTTCCGAATAGAGGCCCGTCGGACCTTCACCCAGCGGCTGTTCAGCGCCTCGCGCGCCGATCCACACGGGAATGCGGTGGACGCGCTCCATCAGCTCAACGGATCACGACATCGCTCCGCCGAACGTTGGGGGGATCCGCAGCTCCTTCCCGAGAGTCTTCGTGACGCCGATGAGCAGACCATCGCCGCGATGTTCGGACCTGCGTTCGCGCGGGAGGTGTTCCTGCTCGACGTCGGCTCCTGGAGCGGACCGATCCCCAGTACCTACGGCCAGCACCTGGTGCGGATCGACTCGGCGGCCGCCGCGCGGCAGCGCAGCCTCTCGGAGGCGCGCGCCGACGTCCTCGAACTCTGGAGGACGGTCAAGGCGGCGGAGCGGGAGGCCCACACGCTGGCCGAGCTGCGCGAGAGGTACGGCGTGGTGCTCGACGAGGGCGTGCGACGGATGATCGCGCCGTCCCCCATCGTGCCCGCAACGTGGAACCGGCAGCCGTGATCCGGGGGTTCGTCGCGACGGTCATCCTTGCCGTCTTTCCGCTCACCGCGCTCGCGCACGAGTCGCGCCCGGCGTACCTCGAGATGCGGGAAAGGGCGCTGGGCAACTTCACGGTCCTATGGAAGACCCCGATGCAGGGCGACCTTCGCTTGGCACTTGTCGCCGAGTTCTCCCAGGGCGTGCAGGCGATCACTCCAGTGCTCACGCGTCGGGGGTCGGACGCGGCCGTGCAGACCTGGTCGGTCCGGAGCGCCTCCCTCCGGGGGCAGACCGTGCGAGTGGGGGGCCTCGAAGGGACGATGACCGACGCCCTGGTCCGGGTTGAATTCGCCGATGGATCGAGCTGGACCGAGCGTCTGACCCCTGGACATCCGGAGGCCACCATCCCCGCGCGTCCCTCGGCCCTCGCAGTCGCCGGTCTCTATCTCCGGCTCGGGGTCGAGCACATCCTCACCGGGGTCGATCATCTGCTGTTCGTCCTGGCCCTGCTGCTCCTCACCCGGGGCGGCGGACGGCTTCTCGCCACCGTCACTGCATTCACCGTTGCTCACAGCATCTCGCTGGCCGCCGCGACGCTGGGATGGGTCCACGTGCCGCAGCCTCCGGTGGAGGCGGTGATCGCCCTCTCCATCGCCTTCGTGGCGGCGGAGATCGTCCGCGGGAGGGCCGGGCATGCCGGCGTGGCGGAGCGCTGGCCGTGGCTCGTGGCGTTCGTCTTCGGGCTTCTGCACGGGCTCGGTTTCGCCAGCGGCCTGGCGGAGATCGGGCTCCCCGAGAAGCGCATCCCGCTCGCGCTCCTCTTCTTCAACGTCGGTGTGGAGCTCGGGCAGCTGGCCTTCGTCGCCGCGGTCGTTCTGGTGCTTCGAGCGACGGCGAGGGCCCGCCTCCGGCCACGGAGGTCGATGGAGCTGCTGGTGCCTTACTTCATCGGAACCATCGCGATGTTCCTGCTGATTCAGCGGGTGACCGGATTCTCCAGCCGGTGAGCCCAGAAACGAGAGTCTCTGTGCGTCCCACCGTGAAGTCGGTTCTGCGGTCGCTGCTCCTTCTGATGGCGGTAGCCTCCATTCCGGCGCTCGCCCAGGACACCGGAAACCTGGATGCGGCCGCGGCGGAGAGGGCGTTTCCGAAGAAGCCCAACTACTCGCCGCCGACGGGGCGCAACTTCCCGG
>CAZDSB010000579.1:0-3422 GCA_964507515.1 uncultured Myxococcaceae bacterium | reverse complement strand
CACGTCCCACGGAGCCTCCGGCGTGCAGTGTCGCTGGATGCGGGGCGTAGCATGGTGGGATGACAGGGCAACTTCGAGGTCGCCCGGACGCCTGCTTTAACGTTCCACGTGGAACCCCGACCGGGCGAGGCGGTGTCCGGGCGAGGCGGTGTCAAACACCTTCGGAGGCCGCCGGCGAGCAACCGAAGCTACGTGACAACTCAATGAGGGGTGCGGACTCACTCACGGTTTGCCCGAAGCAGTCTCCGCCGCCGGTGCTCCACGTAAAACAGGGAATCGGCCTGCGAGGCGCAGGCAAGTGTCTTCCGGGAAACAAGGGCTCTGGCATTTCAATCGAAGACGTGGCAGAGGAATGCGCTCTTCGGGGGACGTCGCGACGGTCCCGTCGCGAGCAAGCAATAAGACGAGCGCCCACCTGCCCGCCGCGACCTGCAGCGCGTCTCTGAGAGCGCGCCAGGCCACGCTGTGGGAGACCTGGGGAAAACATCGTGCCAGCGGCTTCTCCGAGTGGTTTCGGTGAGTTCCACCCGGTAGGTTTCGCCGTGCCTGTGGAGAAACCAGCAATTTCTGGAATGCTGCTGGAGGGAAGCCGCGCGCTCGGGTTGCCCCTCACCCAAGCCCAGGCGGACGCGCTGTCGTGGCTCGCGGGAGAGCTCGGCCGGTGGAGCGCCCGCGTCAACCTGACGGCCATCCTCGATCCGATCGAGATCGCGGACAAGCACATTCTCGACTCCCTCACCGTCCTGCGAGCGCTCGAGCCAGGCACCCGCACGCTCCTCGACGCAGGCACCGGCGCCGGGTTTCCAGGCCTACCGCTTGCCGTCGCCCGGGCTGACCTCGACGTCACCCTCGTCGACGCCGTCGCGAAGAAGGTGGGCTTCCTCAAGCACGCCATTGCCCAGCTTCAGCTCGCTCCCCGGGTCCGTGCCATCCACCGGAAGCTCCAGGGCAATCCCGCCGTCGAGGGCCTGGGCCCGTTCGACGCCGCCGTCTCTCGCGCGCTCACCGAGCCCATCCGCTGGGCCGCCCTCGCTGCCCCGTATCTCCGCCCCGGAGGGACGCTGGTGGTCATGGCCGGGAGCCAGGCCGAGCCGGCCATCCTGCCTGGCTGGACGCCTCCGAAGGTCGAGCGGCTACGGCTCCCCCTCACCGGGGATGGGAGGACCCTGCTGAGCTACCGGAAAGCGGCGTAAGCAGCCGCCACCCCTCAGCCTTCGTCGCGCAGCGCCACCGACGCGTCGACCTTCACCGCGCGACGGGCCGGGAGCCACGAGGCCAGGACCGCGCAGCCGAGGAGACCGAGCACCGTCACCACGTACACCAGCGGATCCAGCGGGCGGACCGTCTCCACCACGCTCCGGAGCAGGCGGGTCGTTGCCACCGCACCGAGGAGCCCCACCGCGAGCCCGATGCCGGCCCACGCGACGCCCTGCCCCACCACCTGGCGCAGCACCAGCCGCGGCGGCGCGCCCAGAGCCATGCGGATGCCAATCTCGTGGGTCCGCTGCGCCACGCTGTACGAGAGCACCGCGTAGAGGCCGAGCACGGCCAGCACGAGCGCCAGGAGCGCGAAGAGCACCAGCTGCAACGTCGCGAAGCGCTGCGCGTCCACCGAGGTGCCGAGCAGCTGGTCGACCGTGCGGATCGAGTACAGCGGCAGCTCCGGGTCGAGGCGGCCGATGGCGCGGACGAGCTCGGGTTGCAGCGCCTCGGGAGCGGTGCGACTGCGAACCGCGACGTGCACCGAGCGAAGATTCCGACCGTAGGCCTCCTCGGGGAGCTGCTCCGTCGCCAGGTAGAACTGATGCACGGCCGGCTCGCGACCCACCACACCATAGGCGGCGACGTGTTTTACGACGCCGATGATTTCACGGTTCTGTTTTCCGTCATTCGATAGCAGGTGTCGTCCCACGGCGCCGCCGGGGTAGAAGTCGTGGGCGAGCCGCTCGTCGATGACCGCCACCTGCGGCCGGTCGCGGGTGTCCCCGGGCTCGAACCACCGGCCGGCCACCAGGCGCAGACCGAGCGCCCGCGCGTACCCCGTCGAGACCGAGCCAAACGCGCCGAACTGCACCTGCTCCGGAGGCAATTGCGGCTGCGAGTCGCTCCGGAAGCTCGTCTCCCATGGCCCGTCGAGCGGGAGCAGGGTGGAGAAGCTCGCGTCCTCGACTCCGGGGAGCGCCCGGAGCTCCGTCACCATCCGCTCGTAGAAGTCCCTCAGCTCCTGAGGCGTTCGCTGCCTCGCCTCCGGGACTGAGAGACGGAAGGTCACGACCCCCCTGCCGTCGAACCCGGTGTCGAGCTGGAGCAGCCCGGCCAGGGCCCGCGAGGTCAGCCCGGCCGCAACGAGCAGGACGAGCGCCAGCGCAACCTCGGCCACCACCAGAACGACCCGGAGGCGGTGCTGCCCGCCGGACATCCGCGCATCGCCCTGCCGCATCGCCTCGTGGAGCTGGGTCCGCGATCCGATGAGCGCGGGCAGGAGCCCGAAGAGCAGCGCGCAGGCCACCGACGCCCCGAGGTTGAAGAGAAGGACACGCAGGTTGAGCGCCAGCCCCACGTAGTCGGGGAGCGATTCCGGCCGGTGCGCATCGAGAATTCTCATGACCGCCCCGGCCAGCAGGAGCCCCAGCGCTCCCCCGAGCAGCGCCAGCACCAGGCTCTCCACCAGCAGCTGCCGGATCAGCCGGGACCGGCCCGCGCCGAGCGCCCCACGGATGGCGAGCTCGCGGACCCTCCCGGTCCCGCGGGCCAGCATCAGGCTGCCGACGTTCGCCGCGGCAATCAGGAGGACCAGGGCCACCGCGCCCATCAGCAGCCAGAGCGAGCCCCGGACGTCCTCGGTGAGGCGCTGCTGCATTGGGTGAGGCTGCGGCAGCACCGCCCTGTTCTCGGTGTACTGCGACTGGAGGGCCCGGCCGACGGACTCGAGATCGAGCCGGGCCTCGCCGAAGGACACGCCACGCTTCAGTCGCGCGATCGCGATCAGTCCCGGGTGGTTGCCTCGATCGGCCGTGTGGCCCACCATTCGCGGGCCGACGGGAACCCAGAGCTCCGGGCGCCGCTCGACGCGAAAGGTCGACGGCATCACGCCGATGACCGTCGTGGAGGTGCCGTCCATCTGCAGCGTCTGACCCAGGGCGGCGGCCGGCTGGCCGTACAGCTTGCGCGCCAGCGGCTCCCCGAGGACGGCCACCGGAGCCCCCCCGAGCCGATCCTCGTCGTCCTCGAAGGTGCGGCCCACGAGCGGATGTACGCCCAGGACCCGGAAGTAGCTCGCTGACGCCTCGACGACGTGCGCCCGGCGGGGGGCCCCGTTCCCGGTGAGATTCACCTCGCCACCGCGGAAGACCCCGATGTCGTCGAAGGAGCGCGTCGCGGTTCGCCAGTCGAGGAAGTCGGGATAGGCGACCGACATCTCC
>CAZDSB010000578.1:0-3930 GCA_964507515.1 uncultured Myxococcaceae bacterium | reverse complement strand
CCGGCTCGCACGAGTACTGGATCAGCGCTCGACGATCTCGAGCGACAGGTCCATCGCCCGCGCCGAGTGGGTGAGTGCCCCCATCGACACGTAGTCGACCCCGAGCTGCGCGAGCTTCGGAAGCCGCT
This sequence comes from uncultured Myxococcaceae bacterium, assembly GCA_964507515.1. Lineage (GTDB taxonomy): Bacteria > Myxococcota > Myxococcia > Myxococcales > Myxococcaceae > RPRB01. Next base: position 3,802 of record CAZDSB010000578.1, on the reverse strand, counting down.
CCAGCGTCACGTTTCCCGACACCTCGAGCTTCACCCGCCCGCCGGCGATCCGGACCGCCTCGGCGACCGTCGCATCGTCCATGTTGTCGAGGAGGACCACGTCCGCGCCGCCGTCGATGGCCTCGGGCAGCTGCGCGAGCGCGGTGACCTCGATCTCGATTTTCACCAGCAATGGCGCATGCGCGCGTGCCCGCCGGAGCGCCTCGCGCACGTCGCCGCCCACGGCTGCGATGTGGTTGTCCTTGATGAGCACGCCGTCGAACAGGCCGAAGCGGTGGTTCGAGGCGCCGCCCGCGCGCACAGCCTCCTTCGACAGCCCCCGCATTCCCGGGCTCGTCTTCCGCGTGTCGAGGATGCGTAGCCGGGAGCCCTTCACCGCGTCGGCGGCGCGCGCGGCGAGCGTGGCGATGCCGCAAGTTCGCTGCAGGATGTTGAGCGCGGTCCGCTCACCGACCAGGAGCGTTCGCAGCGACGCCGAGACGCTCCCCACCACTGCCCTGCCCCCGATGCGCGCACCGTCGGGTTGCGCGAAGCGCACCTCGGCCGCGGGCTCGAGGCGGACAAACACCCGGGCGAAGGCGCGCGTGCCCGAGAGCACCAGCGGCTCCTTCGCCCAGACCTCGGCCCGTCCCCGCGCACCTTCCGGGACGAGCGCCAGGGTGGTGACGTCTCCCGCGGCACCCAGGTCCTCCTCCAGCGCCAGGTCGATCAGACGGTCGACGAAGTCCATGCCTGGAGGAGGCTCGGGGCAGATCTAGCGGCGCGACTTCCGGGCAGTCCGCCGGGCGGTGCGCCGGCCCTTCCGCGCGCCGCGCCTCGCCTGACGCACGCCCTTGCGCGCCGTGCGCTTCGTCTTGCGTGCCCCGCGCCGTGCCGTGCGCCGCGCCTTACGAGCGCCACGCCGCGCCTTGCGCCCCGCCTTCCGCGCAGTGCGCCGCGCCTTGCCTCCACCGCTCTTCCTCTTGCCCGCGGCCTTCTTGGCCGGCGCCTTCTTCGCACCGCCGGAGCGACGCGGACGAGGCGCAGCCGCGGCTGGAGTCGGGGCCGGGGCAGCTGGCGCGCTGCTGCCCATGCCCATCCCGAAGCCGCTGCTCTCCGCCGGGGGCGTGGAGGTCGTGCCGCCCATGCCCCCGCCCATCCCGCCCATCCCGTTCGACTCCATCTCTTCCGGTGTTCTCTCGGACATCGTTCCTCCAGGTCAGATCCGACTGAGGTTGTCCAACAGCTTGGCCCTGCGGGCCTCGAGCTCGGTCACCCGGGCCCGGTCCTTTTCCACCACGTCCGCCGGCGCTCGCGAGACGAAGTTCGGATTGTCCAGCTTTCGGCGCAAGGCTGCCAGATCAGACTCGACACGCGCGATCTCTTTCCGCAAGCGCGCGCGTTCTTCGTCGAGATCCAACAGGCCGGCCAGCGGGACGTAGACAGCAACCCCCTGCCCCACCCACGTCGCGCTCGACGGCGGTGGCGCACCCGTCGGCTGCACCGTCAGCTCCGACAGCCCGGCGAGCGACTCCACCTCGCCCCGGTGCCGCTCCAGTCCCGTCCGGAGCGGCGCGTCGTCGGTCTGCACGACGGCCCGAATCCTCTGGAGTGGCGGGATGTTGCTCTCACCCCGGATGTTGCGAATGCCGTCAACCACGGCGATGACGGGCTCCATCTCCGCCTCCGCCGCGGGGTCCTGGGTGCCGGCCGTGGGGTACGCCGCGAGCATCAGGAATGCGTCTTCGGGGACGCCGGGAAGCCGGTGCCAGATCTCCTCGGTGATGAACGGGATGAAAGGGTGGAGGAGCCTCAACACCCGATCCAGCACGTGAATGAGCACCGCGCGCGTGGTGTCGCCGCGCTCGGTGTCCGTGCCTTGCAGCGCAGGCTTGGCGAGCTCGATGTACCAGTCGCAGAAGGCGTGCCAGGTGAACTGGTAGAGGACGGAGGCGGCCTCGGCGAACTCGAAGCGGCCCAGCGCGTCGTTCACCTCCGCCGTCACCCGCTCGGTCCGCGAGAGGATCCACCGGTCGGCCACGGTCAGCGGCCGGTCACGCAGGGGGCGGTTCCCGGGGTGGAACTCACCGAGGTACAGCAGCAGGAAGCGCGAGGCGTTCCACAGCTTGTTGTTGAACGCCTTGTACCCGTTGACCCGATCCAGCGAGAGCTTGATGTCCCGGCCCTGCGCCGCGAGCGCTGCCAGCGTGTAACGCAGCGCGTCGCCACCGAACGCCGGCATGCCCTGGGGGAACTTGTTCCGCAGGCTCGGGGGGAGCTCCGCGGCCTTCTGGCCATGGATGACGTCGAGCGGGTCGACGACGTTCCCCTTCACCTTCGACATCTTCTCGCCCTTCTCGTCGCGCACCATCGCGTGCAGGTAGACGGTGCGGAAGGGCACGTCGCCCATGAAGTGGATGCCCAACATCATCATGCGGGCCACCCAGAAGAAGAGGATGTCGTGCCCGGTCTCCAGCACCGAGGTCGGGTAGAAGGTCTCGAGCTCCGGCGTCCGGTCCGGCCAGCCGAGGGTACTGAACGGCCACAGCCCGGAGCTGAACCAGGTGTCCAGGACGTCCGGGTCCTGCACCAGCGCCGAGCCCTGGCAGCGGGGACATCGCTCGGGACGGGTGCGCGCCACGATGGGAGTGGCCTTCTCCAGATCCGGCGCGCCGGAGGACGTCCGGGGCGTGCAGGCCTCGCAGTACCAGGCGGGGATCTGATGTCCCCACCACAGCTGGCGGCTCACGCACCAGTCCTGGATGTTGCGCATCCAGTGGAAGTAGGTGGAGGTCCAGGTCTCGGGGACGATCTTCGTCCTCCCCTGCTCCACCGCCTCGATCGCCGGCCGGGCCAGCGGCTCGATCTTCACGAACCACTGCGGTGAGAGACGGGGCTCGACGATGGTGCCGCTCCGCTGACACAGGCCGATGCTCAGGGCATGGGGCTTCTCGGACACGAGGAGCCCGCGCGCCTCGAGATCCGCGAGCACGGCCGTCCGGGCATCGAACCGGTCCAACCCCGCGTACGCTCCGGCGGCCTCGTTGGTGCGAGCCGCCTCGTCGAGGATGGAGATCATCTGCAGACCGTGCCGGAGCCCGGTCTGGTAGTCGTTGAAGTCGTGCGCCGGAGTGACCTTCACCACCCCGGTCCCGAACGCCGGGTCCACGAGCGTCGCGTCGGCGATGACGGGGATCTCCCGGTCGAGCAGCGGAAGGATGACCGTCTTGCCGACCAGGTCACGGTACCGCTCGTCCTCGGGGTGCACCGCCACCGCGGTGTCGCCGAGCATCGTCTCCGGCCGGGTCGTGGCCACGGTGAGGAACCGCTCCTGTCCCTTGACCGGGTAGCGGATCTCCCAGATCGATCCCTGGCGCTCCTCGTGCTCCACCTCGAGGTCACTGAGCGCGGTGCGACAGTCCGGGCACCAGTTGATGAGCCGGTTCGCACGGTAGAGCAGCCCTTCCTCGTGGAGACGGACGAAGACCTCCAGCACCGCCCGCGAGCTGCCTGGATCCATGGTGAAGCGCGAGCGGCTCCAGTCGAGACTGGCGCCGAGGTGCTCGTGCTGCTCCTGGATCCGCGCCCCGTAGCGCTCCTTCCACTGCCAGATGCGCCGGATGAACTCCGCCCGGCCGAGGTCGTGGCGCGACTTCCCCTCGGTGCGCTTCAGTTCCCGCTCCACCACGAGCTGGGTGGCAATTCCCGCGTGGTCCACGCCCGGCTGCCAGAGGCTGTTGAATCCGCGCATCCGGTGCCAGCGGACGAGGATGTCCTCGAGCGTGGCGGTGAGCGCGTGGCCGATGTGCAGCGAGCCCGTGAC
>CAZDSB010000577.1:0-11628 GCA_964507515.1 uncultured Myxococcaceae bacterium | reverse complement strand
ACCTCCCCGCCCGGCAGCGACGTGTCCTCCGTCCCGGCGTCGTTCCAGCGGTAGCTCATGAAGTTCCAGGCGCCCCCGGCCTTCCACTCCACCCGCGTCTCGACCCAGTGGATGGGGAGCGTGGTGTCACGCGCGTCCTGGCGGAACCCGAAGCTCTTGGTGAACACCGTTCCATCCGGGAACCCGAGCACGCCTGCGTCGGCATACGTCGCGGCGGTGCCCGGCGGCAGCCGGACGGTGCGCCGCTTGATCGCGCCATCCGAGTACAGCGGGGTCGTGAGGTTGAAGGGGACGACGTCGCTCGCGAGCGGGGCGACCTCCCCGTTGGACAGCTGCACCTGGCACCAGTCGGCGAGCGTCCCCGGAACCGAATCGTCGGTCGGGACCCGCGGCGTGCACGACGTGGGAGGGGGGGTGGAGGAACCACAGGCGGCCAGCGCGAGCAGGGCGCCGACCAACACCCCCCGGACGGACATCGACATCGAAGCGACCTCTCTCCTGAAGCAGACCCGCGGGGAGACTTCCCCCGCGGGCCGTCAGCGACTCAGAACGTGGGAACGGGAACGGCGGGCAGCGCCGGCAACGTGCAGCCGCTACCGACGTACTTGTCCTCGTCGAAGGTCATGATCTCGCCGAGGTTCGGGTTCTGGGCGTCGAACTGGTCGAGGTGCAGATCGGCGAAGTGGCCGCTCCCGTTGTTCCGGGAGCAGATCTGGAACGGGTTCGACTGGCCGGCCGCGAGCCCAAGGATGCCGTCGTAGCTCACGTCGGAGACGTGGTTGTCCGGCCAGGGATGCGAGCCCTGGAACCCGCTGGCGAGCAGCGCGGCCAGCTGGAAGCTCGGGTGCGACATGTCCGTGTTGCCCTCGAGCGGGTTTGTGCCGTTGTTCGTGAACGTGTTGTCGTGGACGTTGATCTGCGAGGGGAACGGGTTGTAGCCGCTGGTGGCGCCGGTGGTGCAGTCCGCCTGCTTGAGCGCCGCGAAGCAGCTGATCGAGGACCACCCGGCCGCGGTGTTCCCGCTGAAGGTGTTGCCGAAGACCTCGACCTTGCTGTTGGCCATCACCGCGCCACCAGTTCCGGCGGGAACGAGCGCGACCGTGCCGCTGGGGTCACCGAAGTTCGGGTGGTTATTGTTGGTGAGGGTGTTGGCGTAGACGCGGACGTTGTGACCACCGACCTGCGGGAGAGCGGGGAGGTCGAACACGAGGACGCCGACGGTGTTGTCGTGGCAGTCGTTTCCGGTGACGTCGGCGTTGAACGAGTTCTCGATCTCGATGCCGGCGACGTTGTTGGTCAGCACGTTGTTGCGGACCACGATGCCGTCCGACTGCCCGACGTAGATGCCGGTGTCGCTGGCGCCGTCGGAGGTGCTGTTCTCGACCAGGACCTGCTTGCACGACACCGGGTAGATGCCGTAGCCGCCGTGGGTCGTCCGCGTCGGCCAGGAGACGCCGACGTGGTTCACGTGGAGGCCGGTGGCCCCGGTGACCTTCAGGCCATCGCCCGCGGTGTCGCGGATGCTGAAGTCCTGGAAGATGGTCTTCACGGTCGAGCCGGACGGGATGCTCTGCACCACGCCGTCGGCCCCCGCGGCCTGCGCGGAGAAGTCGAGGATGGTGGTGGTCATCCCCGCGCCCTTCACCGTGATGTTGTTCTTGGTGGCGAGGTTGAGGGAGTTGGTGAAGTGGTAGGTGCCGGCCGCCATCTGGATGGTCGAGTCGGCCGCGGCGCCGGAGAACGCCGAGGCGATCTGGGACTCGGTCATCGACGGGTCGACGTTGACGACGTTGCCGGTGCCGCTGTCGGGGGTGCCGCCGTTGTCGCCGCCACAGGCGACGAAGAGGCCGGCCACGAGAACGCAGCCCAGCCGGAGGGACAGGTGCTTCAAGGTTTTCTCCTTCATGTCAGAAGCAAAGTTCTGAGTTGGGGGGCGCATCCATACACGTTCCCGCGGCTCATTGACTGACAAATCAACCGGCCCCCGTCCGCTTCGTCGATGGGTGAGCGTGGGTACGAGCGTGTGTGATGTCCCCCGGTGTGCGGGCCGTCGAACGCCCGGCGGCCCCCTCTTATTCACCGGGTTGACGCAGCGCCGCAAAAATCGACAGGCCGCTGGAATCACTCGGCGAGTGACTTCCGGAGGAACACCGCGAGTCCCCACGAGCGCTGTTCCTGCTTCCAGGCGCGGTACCCGAGTCCTTCGTAGAGCGCGACGGCCGCTGCGTTCGTCGGCCGCGTGTTGAGCGTCAGCACCCGGACGCCCGATGCGCGCGCCTGCTCCTCGGCGAACACCGTCAGCGCACGCCCGAGGCCGCGGCGTCCGGCGCTCGCCAGCACCGAGAGGCTGGTCACCGCGGCGACGTCCCTGCCGTTCGCAACCTCGGGGTCGGGATCGACGCGCTCGAGGCTCACCATCCCGACCGTCTCGCCGTCCAGGTCTGCGACCCAGGTCGGGCGCTCACCGGTGAGCGAGGCGGCGATCCACGCCGGCACCTTCTCCGCGTCCCAGCCGGCCTCCTCGCGCATGCGGCGCAGCGCGGTGGCGTCGTCCGGACGGACGGGGCGAATGGTCAAGCTGCGCGCGGTCACTAGCGCAGCTGCTCGCGCAGCGCACGCGCGCGCTGCTGGAGCTCGGGGTCCATGCTGGTCAGCTCGAGCGACTTCAGGCGCTGGTCGAGGCTCTTGGGCAGCTTCGCCTTCAGCGTGCCCGCCTCCTGCATCGCCTCGAGCCTTCCCAGCGCCTGCCCGACGACGCGCTCACGCGGGTGATCCAGGAGCGAGTCGAGGAAGTACGGATCCTCGGGCAGCTCCGGATACTTCTCCAGGTACTCGATGACTCCCTGCGCCCAGGCCTTGCGGTCGGGAAGCTCGCGCAGCTTCGCCATGGCCTCCTTCTGCGCCTGGCGCTTGCCGTCGGGATCGAACGTCTTGGCGAGCCCCTCGGGGAGGGCGCCGCCGGTGAAGAGCGAGTCCGCGGCCTGCTTGTAGCGGGTGTACGTCGCGCTGCGTTCGATCCGCTGCTGCGCGGGATCGTCCTGTCGCGAGTGGTACTTGCTCTTGCCGCGCCGGGCGTCGATCTCACGCCACGACTTGTTGCGCTTGCCGGTGAAGCCCCCGCCGTCGTCGTCGTCCTTCACCATGGTTCCCGTCACCTCCGGGCCCGCGCCTCCCACAGCGCGCCGAGCACCTGTCGCCCGAGGGTGCGAATCGTCTCGCGTTCCGCGGGGGGCACCGGTCCTGGACCGTCCTGCTCGGCCGGGGCGAGCGCCTGGTCGACGAGCCCGATCAGATCCACCGGGACCTTCGCCACAGGGTCGCCCTCGAGCGCCTCGGGCGGGACCGACGCCGGGGCGGCGCCATCTGCGTGCTCGAGAACGGCGTGAAGCTCGAACGCCAGCTGGCGGAGGACCCCCCAACCTTCGTCCGAGAGGCCCCGCTCGTCAAGGGAGCCCAGGAGGGCGTCCTGCCGGTTCTCGAACGAATCGGCCAGCCGGCCCCGGGCGCGGCGATCCGTGGCCAGCCAGGCGCGGACGGCGGCCACGTAGGCCGGGTCGGGACCCGTCGGTCCGGCCGGACCCGGTGGCGGAACCCTCTCCGGACGGGGCCTCGCGACCGCCGGCTCCGAGGCGAGACGGAACGCAGGCGAGGCCGCGGCATCCCAGAGCCCGAGCAGGTTCTGGAACAGACGCCGCGCGACGTCCGGATGCGGGAAACGCGGAGGCTCGGGGAAGAGCGTGGGGATGACCTCGCTCGCCTCGGCGCCCTCGGCACGGGCCGCGCGGAAACGCCGCAGCACCGCGTCCGGCGACATGGAGGACCGGGCGATGGCGAGCAGCTCGGCCAGGACCTCGGAGCTCTCGAGGCGGTGGACGAACTCCGGCGCCTCGCGGCTGCGGCGCTCACGCCGGGCCATCGTCCCCTCCCCGGTCCAGGAGCCGGCCGTAAACGGTGCCGTGTGCGAGCAGCTGCTCGTGCGTTCCTTGCTCGGCCACGCGTCCACCCTCGAGCACGACGATGAGGTCGGCGTTGCGCACGGTCGACAGCCGGTGGGCGATGACCAGCGTCGTCCTGCCCGCCTTCAGCTCGGCGAGCCCTGCCTGCACGAGCGCCTCGCTCGCGGCGTCGAGGCTGCTGGTGGGCTCGTCCAGCAGGAGGACCGATGGCTCGCGCACGAACGCGCGGGCGATCGCCAGACGCTGTCGCTGTCCTCCACTGAGCTGCGCGCCGCGCTCGCCCACCGCGGTGTCGAGGCCGCGGGGGAGCGCGCGCACGAACTCGGCGCCGTGGGCTCGCTCGAGCGCGCTCCACACCTCTGCGTCGGTGGCGTCCGGCTTACCGACGCGCACCGCATCCCGGACCGAGCCGGCGAAGAGCACCGGCTCCTGCGGGACCCAGGCCATCCGGCTACGGACCGAGGCCCGGCTGTAGCTGCGCACGTCGTGTCCGTCCCAGAGGATGCGTCCCCCCGCCGGATCGACGAAGCGGAGCAGCGCCGAGAAGAGCGTGCTCTTGCCGGCTCCGGACGCGCCCACGACGGCCACCGTCCTGCCCGCGGGAAGCTCGAGGGTGAGCCCACGCAGGGCTTCCACCTCGCCGTACTGGATGCGGAGCTCCTCGAGGCGGAGGCCGCGGCGGAGCGGAGGGGCGTCCTCCCCGCGGTCCTGCGGGACACGGCGATCCTCCAGCTCGAAGACCCGCTCGGCGGCGCCCACCCCGGTGACGACCTGGGTGAGGGTGGAGGAGAGCGTCTTCAGCGGGCCGTACATCAGCAGGACCGCGCCCACGTAGGACATGAGGTGGCTCGCGAGCGAGGCATCGGCGCGCACCGCCCGCGCGCCCACCGCGAGGGCCAGCGCCAGCCCCGCGATTCCCAGCAGCTCGATGGAGGGGCTCGCCGAGCCGCGGAGGAGGAGCGAGCGATCCATCTCCTTCAGGTAGCGGGCCTGCTCCGCATCGAACGCCGTCCGCACCCGCGGCTCCATTCCGTAGGCCTGCACCACCGGCAGCGCCGCGAGCTGCTCGCCGACCAGCGCGGTCAGGTTCCCGAGGCTGCCCTGGGTGGTGCGGGCCGCGCGCTTCACCGCCCGGGCGAAGCGGGTGATGGGGATCAACGCGGCAGGAAAGACCACGAAGCTCAGGGCGAAGAGCCTCCAGTCGAGCACCAGGCACACCCCGAGCAGCGCAAGCAGCTGCAGCGCATCGCGCACCCAGGTCGTGAGCGCCTGCGTGACCGAGAACTCCACCTGCGCCACGTCGGCGGTGAGACGGCTCAGCACGTCGCCGCTCGCACGGGACTCGTGGGTCGCCGGCGGCAGCGAGAGCAGATGTGCGTAGAGGTCCGAGCGCAGCGTCGCCAGCGCGCGCTGTCCCGCGACCTGCATCCACCCCGTCTGGAGCAGCTGGGTGCCGGCCTTGACGAGAGCCAGCAGGACCAGGAGCCCGGGCAGCAACCACCGCGCTCGCTCGGGCGAGGTGTACAGGCCGACCAGGCGGAAGGGCTCGGAGAGGAGCACGCTCCGGAGCAGCGGGCCGATGAGCCACGCGTACCCGGCCGCGGCGGCGGCGCTCACGGTCGCGGCGATCACCGCTCCGGTGACGAGGCGCGCCGAGGGGCGCAGGAGGCCGAGGAGCCGGCCGAGGGTGGAGGTCATGCCCGGTGGCCAGGCATGCGTTCCGCCCTGTCCCAGTGTCAAGGATTGCCGGTTTCGATCACCGTTCAAAGCGTACAGGTCTGCATGAAGCTCGAGCGCCGACAGCCGCAGTCGTCGGGTGAGCAGCCGGACGGCCGGGACCCCATCCTCGGGGACGGGCCGCGCCGCCGCGTCCTGTGGCTGATGGTCGAGTTCTTCCGGACCCTCGGCTACTCCGACGTGAAGGCGAGGCTACCCGGTCACTCCGCTCCCAACGTCCTCAACGGGACCATCGAGGACCACCGGCCGGACCTCACCTGTCGCCAGGACGATCGCGGGAAGACGGCGATGCTGCTCGAGGTCGTGCTCCCCGAGACGGTGGACGACCCTGCCTCCGAGAACCGCTGGTCGCTCTTGGCCAGCGCGGCGCGCCTGTACGCGGCCGAGCTGCACTTCGTGGTCCCGCGCTGGACCCGGGTGGGAAGCGTCGAGCGACGGCTCCGGAACCGCCTCCACAACATGGGGCTGCGCCCGAGCCGGATCTGGCAGGTCTGATCGTCTCCTGTCGTTGCCGGGTCGTTGCGCTGCATTATGCTCACCCTCGTTTCCTTTCGATTCAAAGGGTTGAGCACGATCGATGGCGGCCTCGACGACGAAGCGCGACTACTACGAGGTCCTCGGTGTGACTCGGGAGTGCACGGCGGTGGAGCTGAAGACCGCCTACCGGAAGCTCGCCCTCCAGTTCCATCCGGACCGGAACCCCGGTGACGCGCAGGCCGAGGAGCGCTTCAAGGAAGCGTCGGAGGCCTACGAGGTCCTCTCCGATCCGGAGAAGCGCACGCGCTACGACCGGTTCGGTCATGGTGGAAACCCCTTCGAGGGCTTCGGCGGCTTCAGCAGCTCCAACCTGAACGAGGTGCTGGGGGAGATCTTCGGCGACATCTTCGGCGCCGGCCGGTCCAGGCGTGGGGGACGGGCCCGGGGCGCGGACCTCCGCTACAACCTCGAGATCACGTTCGAGGAGGCCGCCTTCGGGACGGAGGTGCAGGTCCGCATCCCGAAGCCGAAGCGCTGCGAGCCCTGTGAGGGGACCGGCAGCGCGGACAAGCGGGTGCGCACCTGCCCGACCTGTGGAGGGGCAGGCGAGCTCCGGTACACCCAGGGCTTCTTCTCAGTCAGCCGTCCCTGCACGACGTGCAGCGGCTCCGGTCAGACCGCGAGCACTCCCTGCACGCACTGCAAGGGCGCCGGCCGCGTCGACAGCCAGACGACGCTCAGCGTGAAGATCCCACCCGGCGTCGACACCGGAACGCGGGTGCGGTCGACCGGCGACGGAGAGCCGGGGGAGCACGGTGGCCCGCCGGGCGACCTCTACGTGGTCATCCACGTGAAGGACCACCCCATCTTCGTGCGCGAGGACAGCGAGGTGCTCTGCGAGGTGCCGGTGTCCTTCGTCCAGGCGGCGCTCGGAGCGCAGATCGACGTGCCCACGCTCGATGGAAAGCACCGGATGAAGATTCCCGCCGGCACCCAGAGCGGGAAGGTGTTCCGCATCAAGAGCAAGGGCATCCCGCATCTGCACGGAGGCGGACGCGGTGATCAGCACGTGCGCATCCTGGTGGAGACGCCGACGCACCTGAGCGTCGAGCAGAAGGAGCTGCTGGAGCGCTTTGCCGACCTGTCCGGGGAGCAGACGCACCCCCAGACCAAGACGTTCTTCGAGAAGGTCCGGGAGCTCTTCGGCTAGTTGTCCTTCGCTCCCTGCTCGATCCAGGAGCGAATGGTCTCGAGCTGGTCCGGGTGCTGATCGAAGTAGGTCGGGGCCGCGGGAGGCATCCTGTCGCCGCACGTCGCCCCGGTGATCCTCACGAAGAGCACCGACGCATCGGGATCCCCGGGAGCCACGCGCAGCTCGGGCGCGCAGATGCTCCTCGCCGGAACGTTCACCAGCTGGGCGTAGGCCTTGTCCGCCTCGAGCGAGAGCAGCATGGAGCCCACGGGCACCGCGTCCTGGTGGCAGGAGGTGCAGGCCAGCTGGAAGACCGGAAGCACCTCGGCGACGAACGAGGTGTCGGTCGATGTCTTCACGTAGACCGTCGCCGAGCCCGTGTTCGTCCCGCCCTTTCCGTCGGACACGGTGACCGCGAGGGTGAACTTCGTGAGCTGCGCCACCGTGGGCGCGGTCCAGGTCGGCGACGCCACGCCCGACGAGCTGAAGCTACCCTGAGGTGAGGCGGGCGAGGTCTGACTCCAGCTGTAGGTCAGCGTGTCGTTGTCCGCGTCGGTCGCGGTGGCCGAGGCCTGCGTGGATGCGCCGATCATCACCGCGCCCGCGGCGACCGACGCCGTGACAGTCGGCGCGTGATTGCCGGGTGGGGGAGGGTTGTTGTTTCCGCTGCCCCCGCACCCGAGCGCGAGCATCACCGCGAGAGGCAGACCGGCTCGCTGCCGGCTCGCTCCGAGGAAGGCACCGCGGTCAGTCGTCGTCATCATCGTCTCCCCGATCGTGCTCGCGTGAATCACGAGGCAGCCGAACCTTCAGGATCTCTCCGAGGCCCACCGGCGGCGGTCCGAAGCCGTTGTTCGAGACGTAGAGGTCACCGTCGGGGCCGAACGTCAGCCCTGTCGGAGTGGAAAGCCCGCCGACGACGGTGTGCTGCGATCCATCCCGATCGACCCGGGTGACGCTCCCGGTCCCTGGCGTGGGCGCCGGCGCCGCCGAGCTCTGCAGCACGTACATCCGGCCGTGGCGATCGAAGGCGAGGCCGAGCACCATGTTGAAACCCTCGGCCGCCACGCTCACGTGTCCGCCTGGCGTGACCTTCCAGACCTTGGAGGTCCCGGGGTCCTGCGGGAACACGCCGAGGTTGCCGACGTAGAAGTTGCCCCGGTGGTACGTGAGCGCCGACGGGACAACGTGGCCCTGGCTCGCGGAGAAGTCGACGACCCGGGTGACGTGCCCGCCGGTTCCGATCCGGTCGATCTCCCCATGGTTGGGCTCGACGGCATAGAGCGCGCCGTGGACCGCGACCATGTTGAACCAGGTGCCGTCGGGCTCGAAGTCGAGGGGCTGCGGCTGCGCGACGGGGTGCGCGCGCTGGAAGGCACCGAGGTCGGCGACCAGCGACCAGCCGCCGTGGTGGATGCGGATGACCCCGTTGGGGGTCCCGGGCACTCCGTGGGAGCAGCCGGCGCCGGCGAGGATCGCGTACATCGTCCCGTCCAGGAAGGCGATGTCCGCGACGCCGGAGACGAGATCTCCGCTCTTGTCGCTGGTCTGGCTCGAGGGCAGGCCGTCGACGACGGTCGTGCGCCTGCCGTGGTGATCGAAGCGCGAGATGCGCGAGCCGGTGACGCTCCCCGTGTACGGCCCGACCGGCGGCGGGACGGTGCAGTCCTGCGTCTTGGGCGCCGGATCGGTTCCACCCACCCCGCCCTCGGCGACGTAGAGCGCCCCGTCCGGTCCGAACTTCAGCCCACGCGGGTTTGTCAGCCCGGAGGCGAACACCGTGACCTTCGCCTCGGGTGGCCCTCCGTGGGGGCTCGAGTCCGCAGTGAGCGCCGCGTCCGCCGCTCCGTCCTCGCTGGAGGCCCGGCCTCCTCCGCAACCCAGGGCGAGCCCCACGAATAGGACCGAGCTCCTGGCGAGCCATCCGCGCCGGGCCCCCGGCGCTGTCATCTGCAAGCGCATGTCGTGCCTCCCCCGACCCCGGGACTGCGGGCCGCCAGGGCACCCTCTCCGGACCGGGGTCAGGCCGGTCCGGTCGACCGACGAATGACCGGAGATTCCTGACAGGACCCGGGGTCACGGGCGACGGATCCGGGAGCGTCGTCGTTCGACGCGCCGCATCGGGCTCGCCCCGGCGTAAGCTCGTCCTCCCCGGCAGGGCAAGGAGTGGCGATGGGCCGCGCCTGGAAACGACTCGCCTTCGAGCTTCGCCAGCGTGACGTTGCGCTGCTGCTCGCGGTCCTCGTCATCGCCTTCGTCCACGAGGTGATGGTCGAGTCGGCTTCGGCGTCCCGCCTGCCGGCGATCTGGGTCCTCAGCTTCCTCGAACTCCTGCCGCTGCTGATCCTGGTGCGGTTCGCACGACGCCGGGCCGAGGCGGGTCAACCGCTGTCATCCGGCCAGCTCGTGCTCGGGATCTGCGTCTGCGCGCTGATCGGCTCCGCGGTCGTCACCTTTCCCGGGCCCTACGAGATCCTGGGCGTCGCCGTGCAGGGTGGCTTGGAGCTGGTGCGCGCGACCTTGATCGTCGGCGCCCTCGAAATCCACCGGCGCGCGCTCCGTGAGCAGGCGCTCGCGCACGAGATGCGTGAAACGACGACCCGCCTCGAGGCCGACTTGCAGGAGGCCCGGACCCGAGCGCTCGAGGCCCAGATCGAGCCTCACTTCCTGTTCAACACCCTGGCCAACGTGCGGGAGCTACAGCGGAAGGATCAGAGGACCGGGCTCGCCATGCTCGACGATCTGATCGACTACCTCGAGCGATCGCTACCGGGCCTCGGGAGGGAGCGGACCACGCTCGACGAGGAGCGCGCGCTCGTCGCCGCATATCTCCGGCTGCACCGCCCCCGCTTCGGCGCCCGCCTCCGCTACGACATCGCGTTCCCCGACCCGCTCCTCCGCTGCGAGCTCCCGAGCATGATGCTCCTGACGCTGGTGGAGAACTCGCTGAAGCACGGGCTCGGTCCGCTCCCCGAAGGAGGAGCCATCACGCTCTCCGCCGGGACATCGGGCGAGGCGCTGGTCGTCGACGTCGTGGATACGGGGGCAGGGATGGGCGCGGGGTCCGGTGGCGGTACTGGACTGGCAAACATTCGTTCCCGCCTGGCGCTCCGCTACGGAGACGCGGCGAGGCTCACGCTCTCCCTCAACCAGCCGCGCGGGGTGCGGGCCTCCCTCCGGATTCCCCTCCCGCGTGTGCCCACCGCATGACCCCCACCCGAAACACGCGGGCGGCGCGTGCCGACCTCCGGATCCTTCTCCTTGGAGCCGGCGTGGTGTCTTGTCTCCAGATCGGCTCGGTCGCGGTCTTGAAGCTCCACCAGGGAGCTCCGGCGAGCCGTCTCCCCGGACTTCTCGCCTTGTGGGCGTTCCACTGGCTCCTCGTGATCGGGGCGCTCGTGCCGGGATTGCTCCTGGCAGAGCGCGCCTCCGCGTCGCGCGGCCGTGCGGTGCCCTACGCGATCGTCGTTCTGGCGGGATCCGCGCTGGTCGACGCGCTGATGATTCCCCTTGCCGCCTGGATCTTCGACCGGCACCTCCAGCATTCGCCCTTGATCATCATCGACACGACGATGCGGATGGGTCTGGCCGCGTTCGTGTTCGCCGCATACCGCGAGCAGCGCGAGGCAGTGGAGACCGTCCAGGCCCTCGAGACCAAGCGGAACGAGATGACGGCGCGCCTCGCAGCATCGCGGTTGAGCGCGGCGCGAGCACGGGTCCAGCCCGAGGTGTTCATCGCGGAGCTGCGGGCCATCCGCGCCGCCTACGTCCGGGACCCGGCGGCCGCGGAAGTGGGACTGGAGGCGCTCATCACCCGGCTGCGCGCAGCGTCGCGGAGCGCGGTGCCGTGAGCCCCCGTGCCCTGATCGCCGAGGACGAGCCGGCACTCCGGGCCGAGGTCAGGAGCGCTCTCGGACGCCTCTGGCCCGAGCTGGTCGTCTGCGCCGAGGTGGGTGACGGCCTCGAGGCGGTGAAGGTCTTCGAGGAGCAGCGCCCCGAGGTCCTCTTCCTCGACGTGGCCATGCCCGGAATGGATGGCCTCGAGGTCGCGCGGCGTGCGAGCGGCCGGAGCCACGTGGTCTTCATCACGGCCTACGACGAGCACGCGGTCCCGGCGTTCGACGAGGGGGCGATCGATTTCCTGGTGAAGCCGCTGTCGCTGGAGCGTTTCCGCCGGACTGTGGCTCGCCTGCAGGCGCGGATGGGTGAGACCCCGGCGGTGCTCGAGCCGGTGCTCGCGGGGTTGCGGCAGGCGCTGGAGAGCCG
>CAZDSB010000576.1:0-2570 GCA_964507515.1 uncultured Myxococcaceae bacterium | reverse complement strand
CCTTCGAGGCGGCCGTTCGGTTCGCGCGGTCCGAGGGGATCATTCCCGGCCCCGAGCCGGCGCACGCGATCCGGGCCGCGATCGACGAGGCCGAGGCCGCGAGGGAGGCCGGCGAGGAGCGGGTCATCCTGCTCGGCCTCTCCGGCCACGGCCATTTCGTCATGGCCGCGTAAGCGGCCTTCCACGCCGGGGTGCTGGAGGATCTGGAGTTCTCCGAGGACGAGATGCGGGTTGCCCTCGAGGGTCTTCCCGAGGCTCCCGCGATCGCGTAGAGAGTCGCCGAGTCCGTTGCGTTACGCCCCTCCCGGGCTGGGGCGGCCGTCAGCTCTCGATGGCCGCAACCGGGGCTCCGGCACGGGCCCTCGGAACCGGCGCCGGCCATCTCGGGCGCGGCAGCTGGCCCTCCGCCCACATCGCAGCCAGGCCGGCGCGGGTGAAGCCGAGCGGCCCGGGCTCATAGAGCAGGTAGCGGGGATGCCAGCGCGGGGAGAACTTGGCGTTGAACCGGTACAGGCTCTCAATCTGGAAGTAGGGGTTTGCGACGGCGACGACGCGGCCGAGCGCTTGCTCGAGCAACCCGGTCGGAGTCCGGAGCAGGCGGGCGAAGGCGGCAAAGTTCAGGGACACCTCCTCGATTCCGCGCTCGCCGAGCATCTCGATCGCGCTCACGACCAGGTACTCCGTGAGCCCGTTGACGCTGTCGCGGTCGCGCCGCATAAGGCCGAGCGACATCGCCGGCCGGCCGTAGCATGGGACGAAGTGCAGGAAGCCTCGCGCCACGCCGCCGGCGTCGCGACCGATGAGCAGCAGAGTGCCCGCCATCTGCTCCCCGCGCAGGCCGTCGACCGTCATCGAGAAGCCGCGCTCCGGATCGGCGCCGCGCCAGCGATCGGAAAGCTCCTCGAGCTCGACCAGCTCGCTCTCCGAGAGATCTCCCACCGGCCTCAGCTCGGCGTGGAACCCAGCCTTGCGGACGCGGGCTACTGCCTGGCGGACCTTGCGAATCGCCCGTCCCTCGAGGGAGAACGACTGCACGTCGACGATCGCCTCGTCGCCGATGTAGAAGGAACTCAATCCGGCGCCGGCCGCGACTGTCGCAAACGCCTCGCTCGCCCCGAGAGCAGCAAGCGCGAGGCCGCGGGCCCCGGCGAAATCGCACAGCTCGCGCAGGAGGCCGGGAATCGAGCCGGGTGGGCCGATTGGATCGCCTGAGACGAGCAGCACCCCGCCATCGACCCGGTAGCCGACGAAGGCGTGATGCGCGCTGTCGAAGAAGTGGTGCTTGTCGCCGCGCAGCTTGAAGAAGCTGAGCGTGTCACTGCCATGGCGCTCGACGATCTCCTTGGCCAGCGGACGCTTCTCCATGGCCGGGAGCCCGCGAGGCGCCGCCAGGGGCCTGAACAGGATCCAGGCCACGGCGAGCGCCGCGCCGGTCCAGAGGAGATCGACACCGATGGGGACCCAGTCGAATGGGTCGCGGTAATGAATCGGGCCTGTCCCCAACGTCAACGAGGCCTTCAGCTCAGCCAGTCCGCTTCCCGGCGTCAGGGCGGCCGAGCCCCAGTGGGCGGCGGCGATGAGGGTCAGCGCGCTCATGGCGCATGCTCCCGCGAGCAGGGTGAGAGTTCGGAGTAGGGGACTGCGCCAGCCGACGTTGCGATGCACGACCGGGAAGGCGTCACGTCCCCAGATCAGCAGGCTCGCCAGGGCCCAGCATGCCGCGCCCTCCTCGAAGTCGAGGCCCTTGAGGACGTTGAGCGCTCCGGAAATCAGCAGAACCGCGATCGCGAGCGCCCAGGCACGGCGCCGGCGCCGGTACAGGTAGAAGCCGAGGATCGCCAGGGCCACGCCTGCTGACAATGCGAGGGCGTGGGCGGCGACCGGAATCTCGCGCGGGACCAGCTGTAGCAACAGGTGCATTCGCGAGGCCACGCCCGGCGTCAGTGCCGAGCCGATGTTGACGACGCCCATTGCGGCGGTGCAGATCGCGGCGAACGGCGCAAGCCAGTGAGCCCGCGCGCGGCTGCGCAGCGGAGTGGGGGGGCGGTGACGGCCCGGGCTCCAGGCGCTCGTGTCGCGGAGTCCGGGAGTGAGATCGCGCCAATCCTTCCAGAGCAGCCAGGTGCCCACGACCAGGCATACGGCCGCCGGCCCGGGGTGGCCGTGCGCAGCAACGGCCAGGACCGCGGCTGCTCCGATCAGGACCAGGCCGGCGTGGCACTCGTGGATTCGGTGTCCGAGGACGTACAGCCGAGGACCGAGCTCGTGGCGGTCAATCCGAAACACGGACCGGCATCGTGCGGAGCATTCCTAAGCGGGGAATAACGCGTGCCTGAGAGAGACCTCATCGAGCGAATGGCCCGAACTCGAAATACTGGAGGACGCCGATGCCGGACACCACCTGCCACATGTCGATCTCGCTCGACGGCTTCGTCGCCGGGCCGGACCAGAGCCGGGAGCATCCGCTGGGGAAGCGCGGCAGGGATCTCCATGACTGGCACCTCGGCGACGAGCGCGCGAACGACGCCGACGCGACGGCGGAGGGATGGCTCATGCGACCGCGCGGGGCA
>CAZDSB010000575.1:0-6075 GCA_964507515.1 uncultured Myxococcaceae bacterium | reverse complement strand
GGGGACACCCTTACAACGGCCGGATGGATCCTCGCGTCCTCCCCTTCCTCGCGACCGTCCTCTCGTCCTCGCTTCTCGCGGCTCCGCCGGCCCCGAGCGCGCCGCAGCGCCGCGCGGACCGCATCGCACCGGGCGTGTACGTGATCCAGCACCGGGACGCCCTCCCCGACTTCCCGGAGGGCAACACCACCGTGGTCGTGGGCGAGCGGTCGGTGCTCGTCGTCGACACGGGCCTCCTCCCCTCCACCGCGCGCCAGGACATCGCGGAGATTCGCCGCTGGACGGATCGCCCCGTCCAGACCCTGGTCATCACCCACGGCCACACCGACCACACCTCGGGAACTGGCACCTATGCACATGCGTGGCCGGGGCTGCGGATCGTCGCCCATCGCGAGACCCGCACGCTCATGGCCCGCTACACCCCGGGGTATCCGGACCTCTGGGGACGGCGGACCGCGAACCTGCGTGGTCAGCTGGACTCCGGCAAGGCGGAGGACGGCACGGCCCTGTCCCCCGCCCAGCTCGACGAGATCCGGGCCGACGTCCGCGCCCGCGAGGCAATCACCGAGGACCTGCGCGGAACGGCTGACAACCCGCTCCCGGACGTCACGTTCGAGCAGGGCTCCCTGTCCTTCGACCTCGGCGGCCGCGAGGCGCAGGTGCGCTTCATGGGACGAGGGAACACCGCGGGAGACGTCGTCGTGTGGCTGCCCGCGGAGCGCGTCGCCGTCGTGGGCGACATCCTCGTCTCCCCCGTGCCGTACACCTGCTCCGGCTTCCCGGTGGACTGGGTGCGAACGCTGGACGCGATCGCCGCGCTCCAGCCGGCGCTCGTCGTGCCCGGTCACGGCGAGGTGATGCGCGACCTCGGTTACCTCCGGACGGTGCACGACCTCGTCGCGAGCGTCGTCGAGCAGGTCGACGCCATCTTCCAGCGGATTCCCGGGGGTGGGCAGTCCTCACTGGAGGTCGCGCGCAAGAGCGTGAAGGTGGACGCGTTCCGGGATCGAATCCCCGCCCGGAACCAGTACATCAGCGACTTCTTCGGTCGCAGCGTCCCGAACTGCCTGGTGCGCAACGCGTACTACCAGCTGGCCCCGCGCTAGGCGGCCCGCGTCCAGCGGAGGGTGCGGACCACCGGAGTTCCATCGGCCGAGGCCGTGTCCAGCTGGATGACCAGCTCGTCGCCCGTGACGCGCATCGCACGGGTCAGGACCAGGCCCACGTTCTCCGCCGAGAGTGCACCCTGCAGCTGCTGGGTGACGGTGCCGGCCGCGTCGTCCACGGTGTAGCTGCCGAAGTACGCGTCGTAGCCGCCGACGGCCCGGCTGTTGTTCGGCGCGCCTGTGCCCGCCGGAGAGGGCGCCTTCGGGGCGGCCTGGCGGTCGCGCTTCATGAACTGGGCCGCGAAGTTCCCTCCGCGGTCGTAGATCAGCAGCGCGACCGGGTCCGATCCGAGCCCGGGTTCGGTTCGCCGCTCCCCTGCCGCGGTGCGATCCTCGCGGCTGACGAGCCGCCAGGTGCCGATGAGAGCCTGCGAGAGCGGCGTGTTGGACACGCTACGGACGCTGCCCCGATCCAAGCGCCGCTGGCAAGCGCTGCGACGGGCGACTACCGGGTCACGTCGACGTCGTACGTGCCGGCCGGGGAGGTGGCAGTGCCCGTGATGTGCGTGGTACCGGCCTTGCGCTGAACGCCACCGTCCGCACCGGCCTCGATCTGCCCTGCGAAGGTGAGGTTGAGCGAGACCTGACCGGTCAGTCCGCCCGACATCATGAACGATCCGTTCAGCGAACCGTCGAGCGTCCCGCTCGGGATGCTCTTGAGGTTGATGTTCAGCGCCGGCAGCGCGGCCTGGTCCGTGTTGTACTTGACCTGGCCGTCGTCCGAGTAATTCGAGAGTGCGTCGAACAGGCGCATGCCCTTGTTTGCCGAGACGCCCTGGTCGACCTGCCCGGTCACGGTCATGGTCCCGGAGACACCACCGTCGGCGCTCTGCGGATCGATGTTCGCGCTCGAGGCAGCATTGAAGCCGGCGAACCCGAGGGTGATGGCCTTGTCCACGGACGGGTCTAGGCCGAGATACGCCTTCTTCGCGTCCTCGGTGGAATTGACACCGCCTCCACAGGCGACGAAGGCGCCGAGGAAGGCGAGAGCTGCAAGCACGACGATCGGAGCTGAACGCATTGGCCGAGAGTGTACGGATCGGTTCGTTCCCCTCTCAAGAATGGGGAAAGGGGGCGAAACGCGCGACCACGGCGACCGACGCACCACATCGACCCACGCGTCGGGTCGCGACGCTCAGTCGCTCACGCCCGTTGCCTCAACCAGGTCTCAGCCACCTCAGGCGGGCGTCAATGAGCCAGCGCTCGAGGCGAACGGCGTTCGCGCTCTCGGCCGGGAGGGGACTTTCCGCCGCAGCCCGGTCGAGGAGCGCGAAGACCTCACCCACCCGGCTCGCCCACGCGGTCCGGAGCTGCGTGGGCAGTTCGCTCCGCTCGCCTCGCCGCTTCTGCTCGACCAGCGCCGCGGCGTCCCCGAGCCCGTAGCGCTCGAGTAGCCGCGTGACGTCGGTGACGATCTCTCCTTCCCGGAGCGCGTGGACCCCGGTGAGCGCGGTCCTCAGGACGTAGAGGAGCTTCTTCGCCGAAGCTCGGTCACCGCGTTCCCACTCCTGGTGCTGCTGCGTGGCGAACCCGTGGTAATGCCGGTGAATCCGGCGCGAGAGCGAGGCCCGCACCAGCGCCGACAGCTCCTCGGCCTCTGGCGTCGACGAGACGAGGTATCCGGAGAGGAACCGCTCCACGTAGTTCCCGTTGCCCTTCAGGACCCCCCGGAGCACGTGCCCGATCTCGTTCGAGCTGTAGTCGACCTCGACGCCCTCCACCACCTCGAGGCGCTCGGCAGTCGTGGAGCTGAGCGGAAAACCCAGGAGCCGCTCGGTGGGATCGACATGGACGGCCTTGAGATCGAGGTCGGAATCGGGGGATGGAAAGCCGTACGCGTGCGCTCCGGAGAGCGAGACCAGGAGGTGCCTGCGGCGCCGCTCCTCCTCGGCCAGCACCTCCCCGGCGACCCGTGTCTGGATCGCCGTCAGCGAACGCTCGACCTCGGCCTTCATCGGCAGTCCGCCATCTGCGGGGTCGGTGGGGGCGGGGCGTCTCGTCCGAGGGGCCCCGCTCGGTCTTGGAGGTGTCGGGACGCGACCTCCACTGCAATCCGGCGCAGGACTGCGTCCGCGGCGACGAAGTCCGGCTGCTCCGGGAGCGTGCTCCCGTCTCGCGCCTCCTCGAGCTCGTGGGAGAGGGCCTCGGCCTCGGCCAGCACCTCCTCGAGCGGAACCGCTCCTCTCTTGATCGAGATAAGTCGTTCCCGGGTCGAGCCGGTGACCTCGAAGGTGGGATGCCCGTCCGCGAGCCAGCCGATTGCGAGGTGCACGAGCCGGAGAAGGTTGTAGGCGTTCTTCGGCCGCAGCTCCCGGGCCTCCGGTGGCCGCCGACCGCCGGAGCGCGCGTACTGCACGAGCGACGCGAAGTCGTTGGCGGGGATCAGTCCCTGGTCGGAGAGCGAGCGGTATAGCTGCTTGATGTACGTCTTCGCCTGAAGCGTCCCCTCGGTCTCCGAACGCCCACTGCGGGCGGAGATCGACGCGAGCCGCCGGGCGACCTCGTCCAGGTCGGGCAAGGGCGTCTCGTTCAGCCAGGCCAGGACCCGATCCCGGTGTTCCGCCAGGCGCTGCGCGGCGGTCAGCTTGTCCAGCTGGCTCAAGGCGTACCGCCCGAAGCTCCCGAACATCAGCTTCGAGACGAACGCCTCCCTCCCCTCGAGAAGCCAGGACCCGATCGAATCGGTCGGCCGGACGGATGGGACGAAGAGAAGCTCGAGGGTGTTCGGGTCGGCTCGGAGTGCCTGCTCGACGAGCTTCCGTACCTCCCAGAAGGTCTGGCTGCCGTCGGCGCTCACCAGGTCGAGCGGCGGGTTCACCAGACCGCTCGTCCAGAGGAACGGCAGCGCGAACGCTCCCCGCAGATCGATGTCCGAGCTCTCGTCGGCGAGGCCCCACGCCCTGCTCCCGACGACGGCCTCCAGCACGGCGCAGGGCCTCAGCGCCTGCCACGCCGACTCGCGCCGGTGAGCGTACTCGAGCTGTCCAGCCTTCCGAGGCGCGAGCTCGTTGCGCGCATACCAGAGCTCCCCCACCCCGGTGATGAGCACGTCGAATCCACCGTCGCGCTCCCGCACCACCCGTCCCACGAGGCCCTGCGGCACCCGGCGGCCGAGCGCGGTCCGCTCGACCCGAGTCGTGACCTCCGTCCCGTGGGGCAGCGGGACCAGCAGCGGATCGACCTCGACGAGCCCTCCCAGACGCCGGCTCACGGCAGCGGACCCGTGATCGGGGTGGTTCGCGTCGCCACGCGGCGACGATAGACTGCGCCCCCAGTGCGACGCACCCTGGCGCTCCTCGTGCTGTCCGCCGCCTGCGCCGGGGAACCACCGCCGCCACCGCCGTCGACCGCGAGCGCCGTCCTCGCGCCACGCCCGGAGCTGCTCGCTGCCGGGACCGGCGCGCTGACCCCCCTGGCCATGGCGCTGGCGCACGAGGTGTCGAGCGGCACCGGGCTGCGGATCCGCGTGGAGCCGAGCATCGGCTCTGGCGGCGGCATCGCCGCGACCCGGGACGGCGCGATCGACCTCGGGCTCGTTTCCCGTCCCCTCCGACCCGAGGAGGCCGCGGGGCTCGAGCGCGTCGACCTCGCCCGCGACGCGGTGGTCCTCGCCGCCGGTGTCCGCCCGATTGCCAGGGTGGCCCGGGGCCCGGGACGATCGGCGACCGGAGGAAGGATTCTCTGAACCGTCTCGCACTCGTCGCGGTGATCGCGCTCGGCGCGCCGGCCCTCGCCCAGGAAGCCGGCGGGTACTCGGCCGGGCCCGGTCTCGGCTCACCGGACTACCAGACGACCGTCAATGCCCCGCGACCCAAGTCACCGACCTATACGCAGGACCGACTCTTCGGCGCGACGCGCTTCTGGAAGCTGGACCCGGGCCGCTACGAGGTGGAGGTGTGGTGGGACGAGAAGTTCAAGCGGGACGACCCGAACGAGTCGCTCCTCAAGCTGGAGATCGAGATCGGGCTCACCCCCCACATCCAGCTCGACATCTACCAGAACTTCATCATCTCCCAGGGGCAGTTCGACGTCGAAGGCAACCAGATCGAGCTGCGCTACGCCTTCGCCTCCCGGTACAACGAGATCCCCTGGAACCCGGTACTCTACCTCGAGTGGCACCCGCGCAAGCAGGCGCAGGACCGCGCCGAGGTCCGCCTCCTCATGGGCGGAGACCTCCCGCTCGCGGGAGTCTGGGCGGCGAACGTCTTCGCCGAGGGGAACGTGGACTACTTCAAGGCGTCGTACGCCGAGGGATTCGACGGTGAGTTCGGGGCCACGGCGTCGGTGAGCTTCCCGGTCGCCGGCGACTGGCTCCGCCTGGGCGCCGAGGTGCAGGGAGGCGTGGACCAGCACGGCAGCCCCCGCTTCTATGCCTCGGGACTGCTCGGGCCCAACGTCCTCCTCACCTACCGGCCTGCGGGGCTGAAGCTCACGGCGACCGCGCTCTTCGGACTGTTTTCCGAGGACCCCGTCTGCCGGCTGTTCGTCATCGCCGGCTGGCAATTCTGATAAGGCGGTCCCGTGCCCGATCGCACCCCCGACCCGAAGCGTCCGCCGGCCCCCCGGCG
The DNA here is from genome assembly GCA_964507515.1 of uncultured Myxococcaceae bacterium. GTDB lineage: Bacteria > Myxococcota > Myxococcia > Myxococcales > Myxococcaceae > RPRB01. Next base: position 341 of record CAZDSB010000575.1, on the reverse strand, counting down.
GCACGTCCACACGGAAAACGAGGTGGACGAGGCCTCCGAGGAGTCGTTTCCCGCGAGCGACCCGCCGGGCTGGACGCCGACCATGCCGGGGACCGACGCTCCGCCGCCGGAGCCGCGAAAGCCGCCGCGCGGCCGCTGAACACGAGGCAGCCGCCCCAGCAGCCGAAAGGTGCGACATCCGTGTTGCGTCGCGGTGGGAGGTTTCCGCCGCCCGTGAAGTCGATTCCTTGGGCTCCTCCGGGGTTCCGCTAGACTCGGGCGCCCATGAAGTTCACCCCGCTCGACATCCGGCAGAAGCGCTTCGAGACCTCCTTCCGCGGCTTCGCCGCTCGCGACGTGCA
>CAZDSB010000574.1:0-6253 GCA_964507515.1 uncultured Myxococcaceae bacterium | reverse complement strand
ACGGGGTACGGCGACACCGAGGCGGCGGTGGACTGTCTTCGCCGCGGCGCGGTCGACTATCTGCTCAAGCCGCCGAAGCTGACCGACCTCATCCGTGCCATCGAGCGCGCGCTCGCGAAGCGGCGCATCGAGCTGGCGCGGAAGCGTTACCAGAAGAAGCTGGAGCGCAAGGTCCGTGACCGCACCGGCGAGCTCCGCACCGCGCTGCGGAACATCCAGGGCACCTACCAGACGACGCTGCTCGCGCTGGTCCGCGCGCTGGACGCCCGCGAGCACGAGACCAGCGACCACAGCCAGCGGGTGGTGAAGTACACCGAGCACATCGCCGAGCGGCTGAGCCTCCGCGGCCCGGAGCTCGAGGAGATCGGTCGCGGCGCCCTGCTCCACGACATCGGGAAGATCGGCGTGCCGGACGCGGTGCTGCTCAAGCCGGCCAAGCTGACGCCCGACGAGTGGAAGGAGATGCGGCGCCATCCGGACATCGGGTACGACATGATCCGGAGCATCGAGTTCCTCAACACTCCGGCGGCCATCGTCCTCAGCCACCAGGAGCGCTTCGATGGCCGGGGCTACCCGCGCGGTCTCCGCGGCGAGGAGATCCACATCGGGGCCCGCATCTTCGCGGTGGCGGACACCCTGGACGCGATGACCTCGGACCGCCCGTACCGGAAGGGCACGACGTTCGAGAACGCGGTAGACGAGATCCAGCGCTGCGCGGGCTCACAGTTCGATCCCGAGGTGGTGCGCGCCTTCCTGGACATCGGGGTGAAGAACCTCCGGCGGATCAAGGAAGACATGGCGGCCGCGAAGGCCCGCGAGGCCGGAGAGGTCGAGCAGGACGCCCGGGACGCCGAGGAAGCGCTGGACCGCGCCCTCGACACTGTCGACGTGGCCGCGCGCATCGCGCAGGGACAGCGGTAGCGTCCCCGAGCATCGCCTCTCGACGGGGGGTACACCATGCGACGACGCTGGTACTTCGGGGCGCTGCTGCTCGCGCTTGCCTGCGGTGAACGCAAGACCGACGTGCGCACGCGGAGCGGGCCGATCTCCTTCGTCGGCACGAACGCCTACTTCATCTCGGGCACGGGGAGCCTCCTCGCCCCGGATGGTGGGTTCGTTCCAGCGAGCTTCCTGCAGATCGACATTCACGCGTCGGCCGACGGCTGCGGGCCGTCGCCGGGGGTCACGCCTCCGACGCAGAGCATCCTGATGCTTGGCCTCGCTGGCCCGCCGGAGAGGCCCGTCACCCCTGGGCGCTACCCGATCGTCTTCCCACGCTCGCTCGATCAGGCCGGAGGAGCGTACTTCCAGCGTGATGCCGTGAGCTCGATCCTGATCCAGGTGATCTCGGGCGAGGTGGATCTGACGAGCTCAGGGACGAGCGCGGACGGCTCGCTCGACGTCACGCTCCAGGGCGGCACCCGGATCTCGGGCGACTTCACCGCCTCGCCGTGCACGTGAGCGCGCAGCGAGTGTTTCTCTCGTAGTCGTCCAGATTTCCGGACTGATTCGCGGCGTCGTGGGCGTGACATTTGCACTCGCAAGCGTCCGGTACCTCAGCACCGGCGGACACGCATCCAAAGCGGCGGATCTCCGAGGGACCGACGAACACTGCCGTCGTTGTGGCACGAATGGGGGTCACGTGGTGCGACGAAATGTCATCGCGATTCTGCTGCTCGCTCTCGGCTGCGGGGAAGGTGGCCCGAGCGCGACGGATGTTCGGACCCGGAGTGGTCCCACCCAGTTCGCGGGGAAGTACGCGGTGTTCTTCCAGTATGACGCCTGGGTCTCGTCCATCTCGGCAACTCTCGACGGGGACGCAGGTACGGGCGGAGGTCTCGATGAAGCCATGCCGATCACGGCGTTCGATCTCTACGTGATGGATACACCGTGGTCGTGCTCGAGCCTGGACGGGGGCCCCCAGCCCGCGAGGGATGTCGCGGAGATCATCTGGTCCATCTCGCGACCGAAGCCGCGACCGATCTCCGCCGGTGAGTACCCGTTCGGTGGCACTGCCCTGGCCACTGCCGACTGGTCCAATGGCAACTACGTCGACTCGCGACCGGAGTGCCTCGCGCAGTGGACCCCCATAACCGGCGGCTCGGTCACCCTGACACAGGTCAGCGAGACCGAGGCTCAGGGAGCCATGTCCGCCGCGCTCTATGACGGAACCATGATCGAGGGTGACTTCGTTGCGACCCGCTGCCCGGCCGTGTTCCCGGCCTGGCCCGACGGAGGCGTTCCCGAGCCCTTACCGCACTGCGGAGCCAACGCGGCGCGGGCCGCTCAGCGGTAGATCTCCCCGCCTTCCCGGCGGAACTCCTCCGCCTTCTCCTTCATCCCCTGCTCCACGTCCGCCGCCCGGACCTCCTGGGTGAGCTGCATCGAGCAGAAGTGGGGACCGCACATCGAGCAGAAGTGCGCCACCTTCGCGCCGTCCGCCGGGAGCGTGGCGTCGTGGAACTCGCGGGCCTTCTCCGGGTCCAGCGAGAGGTTGAACTGGTCCTCCCACCGGAACTCGAAGCGGGCCTTCGACAGCGCGTCGTCCCGGGCCTGGGCGCCCGGATGCCCCTTTGCGAGATCGGCGGCGTGCGCGGCGAGGCGGTAGGTCACCACCCCCTGTCGGACGTCCTCCCGGTCGGGCAGCCCGAGGTGCTCCTTCGGCGTCACGTAGCAGAGCATCGCCGTGCCGAACCAGCCGATCATCGCGGCGCCGATGCCGCTGGTGATGTGGTCGTAGCCCGGCGCGATGTCCGTGGTGAGAGGCCCCAGCGTGTAGAACGGCGCCTCGTCGCACACCTCGAGCTGCTTCGTCATGTTCTCGCGGATGAGGTGCATCGGGACGTGGCCCGGGCCCTCGATCATCGTCTGGACGTCCTGCGCCCAGGCCTTCTTCGTGAGCTCACCCAGCGTCTCCAGCTCGCCGAACTGCGCCGCGTCGTTGGCGTCCGCGATCGACCCCGGCCGCAGCCCGTCCCCCAGGCTGAAACTCACGTCGTATGCCTTCATGATCTCGCAGATCTCGTCGAAGTGCGTGTAGAGGAAGTTCTCCTCGTGGTGCGAGAGGCACCACTTGGCGAGGATGCTCCCGCCCCGGCTCACGATGCCGGTCACCCGCTTCGCGGTCAGAGGGATGTACCGGAGGCGCACCCCGGCGTGGACGGTGAAGTAGTCCACCCCCTGCTCGGCCTGCTCCACGAGCGTGTCCCGGTAGATCTCCCAGGTCAGCTCCTCGGGCTTGCCGCCCACCTTCTCCAGAGCCTGGTAGATGGGGACCGTCCCGATGGGCACCGGGCTGTTGCGGAGGATCCATGCCCGGGTCTCATGGATGTTGGGGCCCGTCGACAGGTCCATCACCGTGTCGGCGCCCCAGCGGATGGACCACACCAGCTTCTCGACCTCCTCCTCGATCGAGGACGTCACCGCGGAGTTGCCGATGTTGGCGTTCACCTTCACCAGGAAGTTCCGGCCGATGATCATCGGCTCGAGCTCCGGGTGATTCACGTTCGCGGGGATGATGGCCCGGCCGCGCGCCACCTCGTCGCGCACGAACTCGGGCGTCACGGTGCGGGGAAGGCTCGCGCCGAATGACTGGCCACGGTGCTGACCCTCGGCGGACTGCTCGGCCACGAGGTTCTCGCGCAGCGCCACCGCCTCCATCTCCGGGGTGACGATGCCCTTCCGGGCCGCGTGGAGCTGGGTGACGTTCTCGCCCCGGCGTGCCACCCGGGGAGCCCGGACCCGCGCCATCCGCAACGACTGCAGCCGGGGGTCCACCGCCCGCGCCCGCCCATAGGCCGAGGTGACATCCGGCAGCGTCTCCAGCGCCCGGTCCCGGTCCAGCCACGTCCGCACCGGCTCCAGCCCCCGCCGCAGGTCGATCCGCGCCTGCGGATCGGTGTACGGCCCGCTGGTGTCGTACACCTGGACCGGCGCGTTGGGCGTCTCGACCCAGGAAGCGGCCTGATGGACCCGGGTGGGCGTGAGGGCGATCTCCCGGATGGGCACCCGCACCTCGGGATGCAGCGTCCCGGTCCGGTAGATCTTCCTCGAGGCAGGGAGCGGTCCGCGGGTGATACCCTCGAGCCGCTCCTCGCTCACGCTCAGCTTCGTCCGTCCGCTCATGGCACTCCCACGCGGGCGGAGGACGGGGCGCTCGGCTCCGTTCGCTGCTTCCCTCCGCCGGCATCACCCGGTTCAGGTTCCGAGGGTCCGGCCACCGGCCGTCTCAGCCGAGCCCAGCGGGCACGGCACCCCTAGCAACGATGGAGAGCACAATAGTCTCCCCGTGACCCGGATGCCCACGCCCGTTCGCTTCGTCCTCGTTCACCCCCGCACGCCCGAGAACCTCGGGGCGGCCGCCCGCGCGCTCAAGAACTTCGGCCAGAAGGACTGGACCTGGGTCCGCCCTCCCTGGAACCCGGACGATCCGCGCGCGCGCACCCTGGCCGTGGGCGCCGAGGACGTGCTCGCCTCGGCCCGCCTCGCCTCGACGCTCGAGGAGGCCGTCGCCGACTGCAGCTGGGTGGTCGGCACCTCCGGTCGAGCCCGGCTCCGTCGGGCGCCGATGGACCCCGAGACCTTCGTGGCCGAGGCCTCGCGTCGCCCCGGACGGATCGCCCTGGTGTTCGGCGATGAGCGCTCGGGGCTGGGCCGGGACGAGCTCTCCCGCTGCCACGCCCTCACCCGCATCCCGTCGGACGCCCGGCAGCCCTCGCTGAACCTTGCCCAGGCAGTCTGCGTCTACGCCTACGCGCTCGCGGTCGGGCCGGAGCGGAGCTCTTCCCGCGGCGCGCGGCCCGGAACCGACGCGGAACTCCGTCGGCTCGCGACCGTGCTCGAGGACCTCCTTCGCGCCGTCGGCTTCGTCCGTCGGGGGCGTGCCGGCGTCGGTCCCCTGGTCGCTCCGTGGAGGAGGTCGGGTTTGACCCGCGCTGAAATAAGAGTCTGGGAATCGGCCATTCGAACGCTTGCTCGCTCGCTATCGAAGCATAATGAATCCAGTGGCTTGAGCCAGCGTCAGGACATCTGAACGGACCTCGCAGGGTCGGGAAGCCGACCACCGCCGGGACTGGTTAAGGTCGTTCCCCGCCGTGACCCCCGCCCCCGCCACAGCCGCTGCGCAGCAGGAACCGTCGACCGAGCCCGGGGCGACGACGACGCCCGAGAAGCCCGCGCCGGAGCCGCGCGAGCGCCCGCAGCCGGCGCCGCCCGCGCCCCCGACCCCGACCTTTCACGAGCGGCAGCAGCCCGACCCGCGTGACCGCGCCCAGCCCGCGCTGCGGCCCGAGCGCCAGGCGCTCCTCCGCGCCCGGATCAAGGACCTGCGGCTGCAGCTCGCGGGAACGCACCTCGAGCGTCTCATCACCCAGCTGCACGAGGAGCTCGCCGCCCGGGGAATCGACATCAAGCCCCAGTGCTATCTGAGCGACGAGTGGGGCTGCCCCTCCGGAATCCCGGTCATCGGCATTCCCTTCTACCTGGCCAACCCCGCACTCCAGTCGATCGAGGGCGAGCTGGGCGGCGGGGTGGAGTCGGAACGCGAGATCCTCATGTACCTCCGCCACGAGGCGGGGCACTGTTTCAACTACGCGTACCGACTGTACGAGACGCCGGCCTGGCGGACGCTGTTCGGCGACTACCACCAGCCCTACAAGGAGGACTTCAAGCCGAAGCCCTTCTCCCGGGCGTACGTGACGCACATCCCGGGCTGGTACGCGCAGAAGCATCCGGACGAGGACTTCGCCGAGACCTTCGCGGTGTGGCTCACCCCAGGCCTGGACTGGCGGCAGCGGTTCCGCAACTGGGGAGCCGCCCTGAAGAAGCTGCAGTACGTCGACGCCACGGCCACCGAGCTGGGCCATCGCGCACCGCAGGTCGCCCTCGACTCGCACGACATCGACGCCGACCAGATGGAGGAGACGGTCGCCGACTATTACCGGCTCCGCGACCTGGCCGAGAGAGTGGACCTCGAGATCGGCGAGAAGCTAGACACCGAGCTGTTCCAGCTCTTCGAGCCACCCGGGTCGGCGCCGGCCTCGGCCGCGCAGATGCTCCGCGACCAGCGGCAGACCCTCATCCAGGCCGCGACGCAGTACTCGGGCGTGAACCGCGCGGTGGTCCGCAGCGTGGTGGACCACCTGACGGACCGCACCGAGCAGCTGAAGCTCACCGCCACGCCCGATCGCGCCAGCGGCTACGTCGCGAATCTGGGTTCACTGGTCACCGCGCTGGCGATGAACGAGCTCTACAC
>CAZDSB010000573.1:0-4592 GCA_964507515.1 uncultured Myxococcaceae bacterium | reverse complement strand
CGCCCAGGCCAGCCGAACTGGACGGGGCAGACGCGACGACGCCCCCGTCTCTCCTCGAGGCCAATCACCCCCGCCCCAACCCGGAAGTGTGCATGGCCGGAGAGGGCGCTGGCCACCGACGCAGCGTTCTCGCGTTGCCCGGCGGCCGAGAGATGCTCGCCCGGAAAGCACATGCGTAGGCTCCCCGGGGCCGGGGAGGGGACAGGATGACGACGAGGCGGGTGTGCGCGCTGCTCCTGGTGCTCGTCGGGGCGGCGGCGCGAGCTCAGGGCATCGAGTCGAACTACAAGCCCTACGTGGTCGGCGGGCGAGCCGCGGGAATGGGCGGCGCGTTCACCGCGCTCGCCGACGACGGCTCGGGCGCCTACTACAACCCCGGGGGCCTCGCCTTCACCCGCTCGTCCTCCCTCTCGTTCTCTCTCAATGCCTACGGCGTCGTGGGCGGCACCGTGAAGGACGCCCTCGGCGACGGAACGGACTTCGTCTACCGGGACCTGAACGTCTTCCCGGTCGCCACCGCCGGCATCAAGAAGCTGGGCGACGTCGACCCCGCGACCGGCGTCTCGCCCCACACCGTCTACTTCTCGGTGTTCGTTCCCGACGGGGTCAACACCGACGACCGGGCTCAGCTCGGCGAGAAGACCAACGCCTACTTCTCGCAGCGCAACAACCAGACGCTGTGGATCGGGGGCGGGTATGCGCTCCGCCTGGGCCGGGTGGGCATCGGCTTCGGCGCATTCGCGCTGATCGGCACCACGCGCTACTTCCTGGACCTCAACGTCATCGCCGGCGGCGGCAGCCAGTTCGTCGTCCTCTCCGCCCGCGACGACCTCAGTACCGTCGGGTTCGTCGGGTCCGCGGGCGTGCGCTGGGACGTGACCGACCACCTGCGGCTCGGACTCTCCGTCTTCACGCCGGAGTGGGGCGGCGGCTCGCGGAGCTCGTTCATCCGGATCGGCGCCTCGGACGGAGTCTCCGCCATCGGGTTCGCCAGCCAGGACGACAACCTCTCGGCGACGCCGTCCCTTCCGCTCAGGGCACAGGCCGGCGTGGCCTGGGACGCGGGGAGGTGGACCCTCTCCGCGGACGTCATCTTCCTCGGCGACCGGCACTTCACCGACAACCCGGAGCGAGCCTCCGACGGCCTGGACCGCATCGTCGTCCGGAACGCCGTGGTGAACGTGGCGGTGGGCGCTGAGGTCCGGGTGGGGAGCCAGTTCGCGGTCCGCGCCGGCGCCTTCACCGACTTCGCCTCCAGCGACCCCCTCAGCGTCCGCGTGGACAACACCTCGCACGTGAACCACTACGGCCTCACCCTCTCCGGAGGCCTCGTCACCGACCACCTGCGCACCGACGTGGGGGTGACCGGATTCTGGGGCAAGGGCACCGACGTCATCCCCCGCAACCTCGACTTCGAGGCACTCGCTCGGACGGACGCGACCGAGTACGGGGTCTTCGTCTTCCTCGCCACCTCCTACGAGTTCTGACGTCCGGGCGGAAATCACCGCCCGCGAGCGGCGTAGTGCGGTCAGCCCAGGAGAACGCATGCCCTTCGACCCATCCGACCTCGCCCCGCTCCTCGGAACGATGTTCGTCGGAGCCTCCACCCTTCTCATCACCGCCGCGATCGGCTGGCGAATCGCCGTGAGGCCCACGATGCGGGCCCTCCTCGAGTACCGCGCCGCGCGCCCGGCGAACGACCCCCAGCTCCTCCGCCGCGTGTCCGAGCTCGAGGAGGAGCTCCGCTGGCTCAAGGGCCAGGTCGCGCAGCTCCCCGACGGTGGCCTGTCACGACTCCTGGGCGAGACGCCGTGGCGCCCGGGGCGCGAGCGGTCCTGAGCGTCAACGCGCCGCCGGCCTGGGCCTCGAGCGATCCCGGGCGCGGCGAATCTTCCGCACGAGCGCGAGGAGGTTCCGGGGCGTGAATCGGAACCAGAACGCCACGTCGCACCGGTTCTCCCGCCAGCCGGGGTTGATCCGCGCGTAGGCCAGGGCCTCCGGTCGCTCGAGGTAGCCCTCCGGAAACTGGGCCAGCGTCTCGGGCGAGATCCCGATGTCGACGAAGACCAGCCCCGTGTCCGGGTCCAGACGAAAGTCGTTCTCGGTGACGAACCGCTCGAACGCCGCGTGGACCGCCTGACCCTCGACGTCGCCCGGAGCCGGCCGCGGATCGAGGATCCGGTACTCGGCCAGCGCCGAGGTGATGGAGACGAACCCGAACAGGCTCGCCACCGCCAGGCGGTAGTACCGCGTGCCCGGGTGCCGGAGCTTGCAGGAGAGGAAGAACCGCAGCCCCGAGCGCAGGTGCAGCGCCCGTCCGCGGTGCGCGGGAAGCACGCGGAGCTTCCCGCCCAGGATCGCCCGGGCACCGGGCCGGTCCATGGGCGCCGTGCGCCAGAACTGGTAGCCCACGATGCTCCCGCCGTGCTCGAAGACGTGGACCACCTCGTTGGTCTCCGCGTGGACCCGGAAGTGGGCCAGGTCCTCGGGGAGGATGCCGTACGAGAACGCGTGGAGCTCCGCCAGCAGCCGGTCCGTGAACTGACGGCGGGGGATGATGCGGATCCGGTCTCGAGGTGCTCCCATGCACGCGTTCGCCAGGTCAGGGCCGCGCCGCGGGCGGGGCAGGGCGTTCGTCGAGCCGGCGCTCGAGGAAGGTGAGGTCCAGCCAGCGGCCGAACTTGCAACCCACGTGGTGCAGCATCCCGGCCTGCCGGAACCCGAGGCGCTCGTGCAGGCGGATCGAGCCGTGGTTGTCCGCGTCCACCCCGGCCACCATGACGTGCTTCCCGAGACCCGCGGCCCGCTCCAGCAGCACCTGCATCAGCGCGGTGCCCACTCCGGCGCCCCGGGCGTCGCGGCGGACGTGCACGCTGTGCTCGACCGTGTGGCGGTATCCGGGCCAGCTGCGGAAGTCTCCGAAGCTCGCGAACCCGAGCACCCCCGATCCGTCCACGGCGACGAGCACTGGATATCCAGAGTCGCGACGAGCCCGGAACCAGTGGAGCCGCTCCTCGAGGGTGGACGGATGGTCGGAGAAGATGGCCGTCGAGCTCGCGAGGACGTCGTTGTAGATGCCGAGGATCGACGGAAGGTCCGCCTCGGTCGCGTCACGGATCATGCGCGGGGAGCGTCGCGCATCCGGCGCACGCCTTGCCAGCACAGTCGAGTCGGCCAGGCGTGGGCCACGTCTCGGCCCTGGTCGAGAGCACACCGCCCGGCTCCGTCGTCCAGCTTGACCCCACGCGTTCGGTCGTGTTCTCTGTCCTGACGACTCGGGGCGTAGCGCAGCCTGGTAGCGCACCTGCCTTGGGCGCAGGGGGTCGGAGGTTCAAATCCTCTCGCCCCGACTCGTAGCACCCGGCGCTCTCCGTCAGCGAGGGCCGACCTGGGTCCGCGCTTCCTCAGCCCGGTTCTCACGCCAGGTGGCCGGTGGGACGCCGACCAGCTTCTTGAATGCGCGGCTGAACGCCGCTTCCGAGGCGTAGCCCACCTCCATCGCCGCCTCGAACACGCTGACGTTGCGCGAGCGGAGCAGCGTGGCTGCCAGCTGCATTCGCCACTTGGTGAGGTAGTGCATCGGCGACTCGCCGATCAGATGCTGAAATCGCTCCGACAGCGCGGAGCGGGACAACGCGGCCTCCCTCGCCAGGGACTCCACCGTCCACGCCTTCGCCGGACGGTCATGGAGTGCCGCCAGCGCCCTCCCCACGAAGGGATCCCGGAGGCCGGCCAGCCACCCCGTCTGCTCGGGAGGAAGCGCCGCGAGATACCGGCGGATCACCTCCACGAACATCAGCTCGCTGGCGCGTGCGAGCACGGTCTCGGCGCCGGTGCGTTCGCCCGTGGATTCGGTCACGGCCAGGCGGGCCAGCGCCTCGAGCCAGCCACCACCCTCCCGGGTGCTGACCCGAAGAATGCGCGGCAACGTCGCGAGCAGCGGATTGAACGGCCGACGGTCACAACCGAGAAACCCACAGACCAGCTCGGTGGGCGGCCCGCCCGGTTGGCCCTCGCGGACCGTGAACGGGAGCTGCGTTCCCGCCCTCCGTCGATAGAGCTCCGCGGCGGTCGTCCCCCTCAGCCCGGGGCTGCTCGACATGACGTGGGCGTCGCCCTGGGGGAAGACGACGATGTCGCCCTCCTCGAGACGAATCGGCTCCTCGCCCACGATGCCACCCCAGCAGGAACCGCGAGTCACGAGGTGATACTCGAGGACGTGCTCCACCCCGGGCATGACGTACGGTGCCACCTGCCGTGCCGGGAGCGCCTCGGCCGCGAACGGCGCCGTTGCGTCCACCGAGAAATAGACCGCACCGGTCAACCGGACCGCTCGGAGCACGTCCGAGAGGACGTCGGAGCTCACGTGGGCTGATCCCGGATGGGGCGCGTCGGGTGGGTGGCCCTCGAACCCGGACGGACGAGCAAGAGATGCGGAGTACCGGTCAAGCGGGCCCCCGGCGCACGGGACACGATTCAGCACGTTCCCTTAGCCCAGGAGATCGTCTCGTGACCACCATCCCAGTCGCTCGCAGTTCCCCCACGCCCTCGTCCGAGCCCGACCTAGCGGCAATCAAGACCCGCCAGCAGGC
>CAZDSB010000572.1:0-3997 GCA_964507515.1 uncultured Myxococcaceae bacterium | reverse complement strand
CCGCGGGCACTGCAGCAATTCCCGTCCGCACCGAGCTGTGGATGCCCTCCGCGAAGCCCGTGTTGAGCACGACCTCGCAGGGCAGTCCGTTCAGCTCGGCCCGGGCCCGCTCGCTCTCGTGCCCGAGGACCACCAGGACCGGGTCGAGCCCGGCGTCGATCGCGGTGCTCACCGCCCGCCGGAGCAGGCTCTTCCCGCCCAGCTCGAGGAGGAGCTTGTTCCGTCCCATCCGGCTGGAGGTCCCTGCGGCGAGGACCACGCCGGCGACGCTGTAACGTCGATCCACCGCGACCTCCAGGGACTGCCACCCGCCAGCGGGCGCGAATAACGCGCGGCCCGATTGCACTGTCAACGACGTGCATCTGAATGCCACGCTGCGTCGGGAGGGACTGTCGTCTGCCCGCGTGCTTGACCGGCATGGAGAGTGCTCGGCAATGTCCCGGCCGGTCTCGTTGTTGCTGTGCTCGGACGCCGTTCGCGGAGGTGACCCGATGGCACGCTTCTCGGTGAAGGTGAACGGGACGCACCAGTCGCACGAGGTCGAGCCACGCCAGCTCCTCGTGCACTACCTGCGCGACGTCCTCGGCCTCACGGGGACTCACGTCGGCTGCGACACCAGCCAGTGCGGAAGTTGCACGGTGATGCTCGACGGCCGCACGGTGAAGTCCTGCACCCTGTTCGCGGTGCAGGCCGACGGAAGCGAGGTCCTCACCATCGAGGGGCTCGCCTCGGGGGGGAAGCTCCACCCCGTGCAGCAGAGCTTCTGGGAGGAGCACGGCCTGCAGTGCGGCTTCTGCACGCCCGGGGTCATCCTGTCCGCGGTGGGGCTGCTCCGGGACGACCCGGATCCGGACGAGCAGGCCATCCGAGCCGGCATCGAGGGGAACCTCTGCCGCTGCACCGGGTACCACAACATCGTGAAGGCGGTGCAGTCGGCCGCGAAGAAGCTCGCCAAGGCACCGAGCGGGACGCCCGCGCGGGGCCCGTAGTCGACAGGAGGAGCACCGATGGCGACGACGGCGACGGTCGAGCGCCTGGTGGGCAAGGCCATCAGGCGGCGAGAGGACTCCCGGTTCATCACCGGGCAAGGCAAGTACACGGACGACGTCAGGCTCCCGGGGACGCAGCACGCGGCGTTCGTCCGCAGCTCGCTCGCGCACGCCCGCATCGTGAACATCGACGCCTCGCGCGCGATGGCTCACTCCGGCGTGCGCGCGGTGTTCACCGGGAAGGACCTGGCCGACGGCGGCGTCAATGGCATCCCGGTGGGCTGGCTGCTGCCGGGCCTGAAGACCACGGACTTCCGCGCCATCGCCGTGGATCGGGTTCGTCATGCGGGCGAGGCGGTCGCGGTGGTGGTGGCCGAGTCCGCCGCCATCGCCCGCGACGCCGCCGAGCTGGTGCAGGTGGACTACGAGGAGCTCCCGGTGGTGGTGGACGCCGTCGCCGCCCTGCGGCCGGGCGCACCGCTCGTGCACGACTCCGCCCCCGACAACCGCTGCTTCCACTGGGAGATCGGCGACAAGGCGAAGACCGACGCGGCGCTGCGCAAGGCAGCGAAGGTGGTGAAGACGCATCTGGTCAACCAGCGGCTCATCGCCAACGCCATCGAGCCTCGCGCCTCGCTGGCCAGCTACGCCCCCGCCACCGACGAGCTCACCCTCTGGGTCACCTCCCAGAACCCGCACGTCCACCGGCTGATCATGGGCGCCTTCGTGCTCGGCCTGCCGGAGCAGACGTTCCGCGTCATCTCCCCGGACGTGGGCGGCGGCTTCGGCTCGAAGATCTTCGTCTACCCCGAGGAGGTCGCGGTCGCCTGGCTCGCCAAGAAGCTCGGTGTTCCCGTCCGGTGGACCGCCCAGCGCAGCGAGAGCTTCGTCACCGACATGCAGGGCCGCGACCACGTTTCCGAGGTCGAGATGGGGTTCGACGCGTCGGGCAAGGTGGCCGGTCTCCGCGTCAGGACGGTGGCGAACCTCGGCGCGTACCTCTCGCTCTTCGCGCCGTGTGTCCCCACCTACCTCTACGGGACGCTGCTCAACGGTCTCTACGACTTCCCGGCGATCCACTGCGAGGTGGACGGCGTCTTCACCCACACCGTCCCGGTGGACGCATACCGTGGCGCGGGTCGTCCGGAGGCCTGCTACCTGCTCGAGCGCACGATGGACGTCGCGGCGAAGGAGCTGGGGACCGACCCTGCCGAGCTCCGCCGCAAGAACCTCATCTCGAAGGACCGTTTCCCCTTCCAGACGCAGGTGGCCCTCACCTACGACAGCGGAAACTACGCGCCGGCGCTCGACCGTGCCCTGGAGATGGTCGGCTACGCGCGCTTTCGTACCGACCAGGCCGCGGCGCGCGCGAAGGGCAAGTACCTCGGGGTTGGGCTGTCCTGCTACATCGAGGCGTGCGGCCTCGCGCCGTCCCAGGTGGTGGGCTCGCTCGGCGCACAGGCCGGCCTCTACGAGAGCGGGACGGTGCGGGTGCACCCGACGGGCAAGGTGACCGTCCTCACCGGATCGCACAGCCACGGGCAGGGACACGAGACGACGTTCTCCCAGCTGGTGGCGGACGCGCTCGGGATCCCGATGACCGACGTCGACATCGTGCACGGGGACACCGGTCGCATCCCCTTTGGCATGGGGACCTACGGGAGCCGGAGCGGCGCCGTGGGCGGCACCGCCATCCACCTGAGCCTGCAGAAGATCATCGAGAAGGGCAGGGTGCTCGCCGCGCACCTGCTCGAGGCGGCCCCCGACGACGTGGAGTTCAAAGGTGGCCGCTTCTCGGTGAAGGGGTCTGCCGATCGGGGAAAGACCTTCGCCGAGGTGAGCCTGGCGGCCTACCTCGCCCACAAGATGCCGCCCGGGATGGAGCCCGGTCTCGAGGCGACCACCTTCTTCGACCCCCCGAACTTCACCTACCCGTTCGGGACGCACATCGCCGTCGTCGAGGTGGACGTCGAGACCGGACGCACCACGCTCCTCCGCTACGTCGCGGTGGACGACGTGGGCAACGTCATCAACCCGATGATCGTCGACGGGCAGCTCCACGGTGGGATTGCCCAGGGCGTGGCGCAGGCCCTGTGGGAGGGTGCCACCTACGACGAGGCAGGGCAGCTCACCACCGGCTCGCTGATGGACTACGGGCTTCCGCGGGCGGATCAGCTGCCGAGCTTCGAGACGGACCGCACGGTGACCCCGTCTCCGGTGAACCCCCTCGGTGTGAAGGGGGCGGGCGAGGCAGGCACCATCGCCTCGACCCCGGCAGTCGCCAACGCGGTGCTGGACGCGCTCTCGCCCTTCGGGATCGCGCACCTCGACCTCCCGCTGACGCCCCAAAAGATCTGGAAGGCGGTGCAGGCGGCGCGCCCGGCGGGGAGGAGATAGTCATGTACCCGGTTCCCTTCGAGTACCACCGGGCGGGAAGCGTGGACGAGGCGCTGGCGCTCCTCGGTCGCTTCGGTGAATCGGCGCGGCTCCTCGCCGGCGGCCACTCGCTCCTGCCGCTGATGAAGCTGCGGCTCGCCGAGCCGCGCCACCTGGTGGACATCCGCCGCATCCCCGGCCTGTCGGGCGTGCGCGAGGAGGGTGGAACGCTGGTCATCGGCGCGGCGACGCCTCACCACGTCCTGGAGCACTCCCCGCTCGTCCGGGAGCGCCTGCCCATCCTGTCCGAGGCTGCAGCGCAGATCGGCGATGCCCAGGTCCGGAACATGGGCACCATCGGAGGAAGCCTGGCGCACGCCGACCCGGCGGCGGATCTCCCCGCGGTGATGCTCGCCCTCGGCGCCGAGCTGGTCGCGGTGGGAGCAAAGGGCCGCCGCGCGATCCCGGTGGATGGCTTCTTCGTCAAGCTCTTCACCACCTCGCTCTCTCCGGGCGAGCTGCTCACCGAGGTGCGCGTCCCGCTCCCGCAGGCCGGTTCCGGAGGCGCCTACGTGAAGTTCCCTCACCCGGCCTCCCGGTACGCCGTCGTCGGGGTGGCGGCGCTGCTCACG
>CAZDSB010000571.1:0-7130 GCA_964507515.1 uncultured Myxococcaceae bacterium | reverse complement strand
GGTGCTGGGCGGATGGACGAACACCGTCACGCCGAGCTTGTGGTCATTGGCGGTGGAACCGATTGGCTCGTGGCCGCCCGTGTTCCAGGGTCCGTCGTCGTAGAGCTTCGCCCAGGGGCCGCCCCAGGTGGAGTCGGCGGTGATGATGCGGGTGGTGGAATCGAAGAGCATCGCGCCCTTCCACTCCAGTTCCTGGGACTTCCAGTTCTTGTTGAGGCTATCGTCGACAGTGAAGTTGACGGGAACGGTGCTGGCAGGCTGCGTGAACCCGCACACGTTGGCGACACTGTTGTTGCTTCCGTTTCCGCAGGCCAGACCGGTCCCGCAGGTCCCGCACGACGACAGCGTGCCTCCGCAGCCATCGCTCGGAGTTCCGCAGGTGGCCCCGAGGTCTGCGCACGTCTTCTTCGTACAGCTATTCCCGCTGCTGCTGCCGCACCCGGCCAGGATGGCTCCCGTCAGGATCAGGCTGCCCAGTAAGAGTTTCTTCATTGCTCCTCCCTCTCGAAATCGGATCCCCCGGGAACCGGCGGTCCTCACTGTGTACAGGCGACCTTGATGGGCCCAATGCCCTTCGGCGTCGCGATTGCACTGTCACAACCACAGGTATTGAAGTCGTAGGTGTTCTCCCTGGCCTCTGGACCGCAACCGTGCAGGTCCGTCGTCCAGGTGATCGTCCCGCCGCTCTTGGGATTCAAATTCGAGGCGTCCTTGTTGCTCGCCTCGTCTCCCCAGGTCTCGTGCCGGTAGACGAACCCGTCGTGGTTCACGTCCACCACCTCGAGGATGCGCGAGTTGCCGGGCCACTCCTCGCTTCCGGTCCACAGGGCTCCGCGGGTGCCCCAGGTGAACTTGTAGCCGACCCGGAACACGTTGGTCTGCTCGTCTCCCTTCGGGATGACGAAGGTGATGGTCCAGATGTTGTCCCCCGCGACCTCGTCGCCGTTGGTCCCGTCGTCGTACATCGGGATCTGGTTGGGCGTGCTCGCGCCGAGCTCGCTGTTCACCCCGGGGTCCTGGAGCACCGACTGCTTGTGGACCCAGCCGACGAAGAACATCGACTTGCCCGGCTTGTCCGTGGCCCACTTGAAGCGATCCACGGTCGCGCAGAGGCCGTTCTTGGCCCCGGGGTTGAAATCGACCGTGAAGACGACCCGGATGTTGTTCGGATCGGGGCATCCGGTAGGGTCGTACAGCTGCGCGACCTGGGCGAGCTGCTGGTCGAACGCGACCGAGTCGCCGTCGAGCCGCCCATCGCCGGTGTAGTCGAACTGCTGGCGAGCGATCCAGCTGGGGCTCACGGCCCGGTTCTTCACGTTCCAGCTCTCGTCGTACTGAGGGACGGCGAAGAAGTCCGGGTCGGTCTGGCTCAGTGACGGATCGAAGCGAACGATGATCCGCTGCACCATGTTGAGGAGGTCCTGGGTGGGACCGGGCTGGTCGAAGGCGGCGCGGATGAGGTTGCGCGTGCCGAGGTACGCCTCG
This sequence comes from uncultured Myxococcaceae bacterium, assembly GCA_964507515.1. Taxonomy (GTDB): domain Bacteria; phylum Myxococcota; class Myxococcia; order Myxococcales; family Myxococcaceae; genus RPRB01. Next base: position 5,645 of record CAZDSB010000571.1, on the reverse strand, counting down.
GGGGTGATGGTCTTCATCGATATCTTGTCGTGGCTGAGCCGCGCCTCGACGATGAGCGTCTCGGTGATGTTCCGCTCGTCGAGCGGCACGCCGGTCAGCGTGGTCTCCTCGCCGATGGAGGGGACGAGGGTCCGGAGCGCGAGGTTCCCGGACCGGCCGGTGACCTCGATCATCGAGTACTTGGACGACGGAAGCTGGATCTCGTAGTTCTGCTGGCTGGCCGTCGTGATGAAGCACGACTTGCCGAGGTCCCAGTCGTTGCCGGTGGCACCGCACCAGGTCATCGCGTTGCCCTCGGCGTCGTTGGCGCCGAGCTTCGACGGGTCGGCATCCGTGAAGTAGGTGGTGCCGCTGATGGCCGAAGAGGGCCGGGCCGTCTCGCTGCGACCCAGGTTCCCCAGTCTCTCGATGCCGCAGGCCGGCAGCAGCACCAGCGTCAGCAGCAGAGGAAGTCGTTTCGAATTGCTCATGACGTCACCACGCGACCTCGACGGTCCCCTTGGCCCGCCAGACGTTCCAGATCATGTTGTAGTAGCCCCCATCGGGATCGCGGAGGAGGTTCTTGTGGAAGTACTCCACCGTGTATCCGGCGAGGACTCCGCCGAAGGCGTAGGTGAAGCCGGCGCGGGCGGTATGGCGCTGGGTCCGGGCCGGGAAGTAGCCCGCCGCGTCCGATCCGTTCCGTCCATCCTCCGACCAGTGGCTGTACTCGTAGCCGGCAAAGACCTTGAGCTCGTTCGTCGGCTGGACGGTGATCTGCCCGAAGAGAAGCCAGCTCCTTCCGATGTAGTCGTCCTTGGGATTGTTGATGTCCCGGTTGTCCCGGTCGTAGATGTACTTGATCTTGAAGTTGAGAAGCGGGCTCCAGCCCATCGCGAGCGGCACCTGCGCATTGAGCACGCCGACGTGCGTATGCCGGTCCTGATTCTTGTCGTAGACGCTCCGCGGATCCTTCCCGCGATCGTAGACGTTGGCGTAGTCCTGATCCGCCGTATACGCCGTCGTGTCGGTGAAGCCGTGGGTGTAGAGGAAGTCCGGGTACTGGTTCACCGTGTCCCGGTTCTGCATGTTGGTGTTGTAGCCGACGTAGGTGTACTCGCCCGAGAGCTTGGTCGAGCCGAGCACCTGCTCGAGCACGGTGGTGAAGCCGTGCCAGCCGATCACGGTCTCGTACCAGGGCTCGTCCCAGTCCTGGAACTCGTTGGCCACGTTCAGCGTGGGGAGCTGGCCGCCGCGGGTGAAGCCGCCTGTGATGATCCCGTCGGTCATCAGCACGTCCGCCTCGCGCCGCGCGCCCATGATCGCGTTGTACTCGCTTCCGATGTTGAAGTACTCGAACTTGGGAGAAAGCCCGATCTTGAAGGGGTCGTAGAATTCGAGGTCCACCCGGGCCGCAGCCCCCGTGGAAGCGATGGGGTTGCCGTTGGCGTCGGTCTTGAAGACCACCGGCGAGAAACCCTGTCCGTTCCGGACCAGGTTCGTCGCGTAGTTCGGGTTCACGTAATTGCTCGAGAATGCTCCCAGTGCCGAGACGGAGAAGAGATCCGTCCACGACGGCGTGTAGAACCCCTCGAGGGTCGTGTTGATCCCGCGGAACCGTGTCGCCATCTTCGTCGAGTGGTCGGGGCAGCCCACGGTGTCGCAACGCGCCGCGTCGGGTGAGCCGGTGAGGAACGGGCTGTATCGATCCGCTTCCCAGTCCTGCGTCCAGGAGCCGATCGCCCGGAGCCGCAGATCTTCGTAGGGCCGGCTCTCCAGCTTCGCGGCGAAGGCCCAGTCCGTCCCGTAGAGGTTGGCGAGAGGCTCGTTGGCGCTGAGTCCGGTGTTCCAGCCCGGCCCCGCCCACAGCTTCGGAAGGGCCATGGCGCCGAGGGTGTAGTCGAGCTTGTTCTGGGGGATGAACGCGCCTTCGACGAAGACGCCGTTGCCGTTGTCGCGATCGATGTAGCGCGCCTTGCCGATCGTCCATTCATTCCACATCGAGTAGTCGGTCGATCCGATGGTGACCCACTTCACGGTAGGAATCGGCGGGCCCACGCGGATCCACGCCGCGCGCAGCTTGATGTACGCGGCGTGGTTCATGCCGAGGCTCTCGCCCGAGGTGTCTCCGCTGTTGGGCGGATAGGCGAGGTTCGGCTTGAGGTCCCCGTTCTCCCACCAGTCCTGCCAGAGCATTCCCCACCGGCTCTGGAGCCTGACCCCCGCGGTCACCTTCGGACCCACGTTGGCCTTGATGTTGAGCTCGAACTCGCTGCAGACGCCGTTGTGGCCGCCGTTGTTGTCCTTCCAGAACGGGTTGGAGAGCGACAGACACCCCTGCGTGTTGTCGTTCTGGTACATGTACTTCATGTAGATCTTCCCGCTCATGTCGAAGTTGAGCGTGTCGGCCCGGGCCGCTGGACCCGCGGCCAGGACACCGAGCGTGGCGATCGTCGCAAGTCCCCTCCCAGGTCTTGCCATGAGCGCGCTCCCTCTCACTTACCGCCGGCGTGGGGGTAAACCATCGGGACGACCGCGAGGTCCTCGGGCTTGCATGGGTCGGAGCCGAGGCTGCACTTGGTGTTGTGGTTGTACTTGCCGAGGATCTCGAACTGCTTCTTCGCCGGATCTCCGTCCGGCGGAACGAGGATGTCCATGACGTGCGGGTCGTTGTCGTAGTCGCTCCCGCCGCCGAAGCGGTGCTGGCCCTCGAACTCGTTGACCTTCCGCGTCAGGAGGTCGTGCTTGTCGGGGAAGCCCTCGTTGGACTGCATCAGCACCTGGTAGCCCCAGGTCGTCTGCGGCGGTCCGCCGAGCTGCGCGTTGTCGACGATGGCGATCAGCGTCTTGCCCTGGGCCCGGGTGACCTTGGGGACGATGATCTTGTCCTTCCACTGCGAGGCCTTGAGACCGATCTCCGAGTTCACCCGCGTCGCGCCCTGCGGGGAGACGATGATCACCCGGTCCCAGGCCTCGTCCTCGGCGAAGCGGACGTTCGTCCCGGGCAGGCCGTCCTGGACGCCGCTGCCCTTCTTGTGATCGGTGTCGATGTGGATGAAGGCCATCTGCACCGAGAAGCCGTTCCCGCCCCAGGCCGGGCTGTCCCAGGGATCCTCGATGCGGGTGCGGACGGTGATCCGGAACTCGGTCTGGTTCGCGCCGGGCACCACCTCGAACTCGGTGATGTCGAACGCCCCCGGCCGGTAGACCGCGTCCGTCGGGTAGGTGTAGTTGCCGGGCCCCTTGTCGTCCCCGGTGGGGTCGGTGAGCTGGACGCCCTTGTCGTTCTCGGCGGCGGCGGGAACGGCGAGGGCGGCGGCGAGAAGTCCGGCAGCTGCGAGGAGGCGTCGGGAGCTGGAGACGTTCATCTCTGGGTCCTCCTTCTTCAGTTCAGAGCGAGAGGTAGACGAATCCCCGCGCGGCCATGCCGGGGAAGGTGATCGAGCCGGAGCCGGGGGTAGGATCGCCGCCGAGCCCCTCTTGCAGCAGCACCGCCGGCGTTCCGGACACGGGAAGCGTGAACGAGCCGGTCGCCGCGGTGGCGACATTGGCCACGAAGAGCACCCGCTTCCCCGAGTCCTCGCGGACGAGCGCGATGACACCCGACGGAGCTCCGGTGAGCGAGGGCACGGTCGAGGTGCCCTTCGAGAGCGGGGTCTGGGCGTGCCGGAGCGCGATCAGAGTCTTGTAGAGCGTCCAGAGCGAGCCGGGATCTGCCTGCTCGCTGGCGAGGTCCACCCCGGCGTCCTCGCCTTCGGGGTTCATGTACCAGGGGCTACCACTCGTGAACCCCCAGCCCGCGCCGGCGTCCCAGCGGTACGGGGTGCGCTTGCTGCGGTCGTCGCTCGAGGCGCCGCCCTGCATCCCCAGCTCCTCGCCGTAGTAGATGAACGGCGTCCCGGCCATCGCGAAGAGCAGGGCGGCCGAGACCCGGGCGGCCGCCGCATCGCCTGCGAGCGCGCGCATCACCCGCACCTGGTCGTGGTTGGACAGGAAGGGCGCGTCGTACCCGCGGTCCTTTCCGGCCAGCGCGGCGTCCAGACTGGCCAGCGTGCTCAGGATTCCCTGCGCGTCCCCGGCTGCGACCGACGTCTTGATCGCGTCGGCGAGGTCGAACGAGAAGCCCAGCTGCACCTCGTCCCCGTCGCCGTAGTACGTCTCGGCGATCTCGATCGGTGCCCACGCCTCGGCCACGAGCAGCGCGTCCGGGTAGTCGGCCTGCAGCCTGGCGCGGATCCGCTTGAGGAAGTCGTGAGTCTGCGGCTGATCCTGCTGCCCGGCGTCGGCAGGGGTCTCGATGAAGTAGCGAACCGCGTCCAGTCGGAAACCGTCGATGCCGCGGGCGAGCCAGAACTTCATCGTGTCCACCAGCTCCGACTCGACGTCCGGATTGGTGAGGTTGAGGTCCGGCATCCCGCTGCCGAAGACGGCGTAGTAGTAGGCACCGTTCAGGTTGAACCAGGTACGACCCGAGCCGAAGGGCTGTCGCCATCCCGGATCGTCGGGGCGCCAGACGTACCAGTTCCGGTGGTCGGCGCTGTCCCCGGTCTGGGAATTGATGAACCACGGATGGGCGCGGGCCGAGTGGTTCAGCACCATGTCCAGGATGACCTTCACCCCGCGCTGGTGAGCGGCGGCCACCAGCGCATCGAGGTCGGCCAGCGTTCCGTAGGCCGGGTTGACGTCGCGGTAATCGGTGACGTCGTAGCCGTGGTAGCTCGGAGAAGGGTGGATGGGCATGAGCCACAGCGCATCCACCTCGAGATCGTTTCCGGTGCCCGCGTCCCCGTCATTCAGCGCGTCGAGGTGCGCGGTGAGCCCGTTCAGGTCGCCGATTCCGTTGCCGTTCGAGTCGGCGAAGCTCCTGACGAAGATCTCGTAGAAGACCTTGTCCCGCCACCAGCCCTGGGTGTTGGGCGTGATGCTGGCGTCGGGCGGCCCGGAATCTGGCGGCCCGGCGTCCGGCTGGCCCGGAGTGCTGGAGCTGCAGGCCACGAGCGCCGCCGCGGCGCACGCCGCCGTCCACGCCCAGGTCTGCCGCGACACGACCACCCGCGTTTCCCCTCCCCGATTGGTGCTGCCGCACCGCGGGGTTCGCACCGAACCGGTGCAGACCGCGCCCGCCCTCAGAAACCCGGGCGTTATGACACGTGAATCAACGCCCAGGAAAGCGCGAACTGCGCTTGACCCGATGCGAAATTCTTGCGTTGCCGCGCCGCGGCGTGAGCCCCGTTCCCGGCGCGCGCGCGCTACAGCCTGAAGGCGCCGCTGGCGTACGCGGGGAGCGCGATCCGGACGGTCCCCTCGTCGCGGGTCGCGGCGGCCCCATCGGTCGCGAGCAGCGGCTCGGCGCGCGTCGCCTCCACCGGAAGCGAGACCTCCTGCGGATCTGGCCCGAGATTGTGCGCGACGAGGATGCGCTCGGAGCCCTCGGTCCGGACGAAGGCGAGCACCGGTCCCTCGGACGTCGCGAGGCGGAGGCTGCCCCGCGCGAGCGCGGGGGAGGCATGCCGGGCCCGGATCCACCGCCGGTAGTGCGAGAGCAGCGAGGCCGGCTCACCGGTCTGGGCCGCGACGTGCGTCGTGTCCTGGCCCGGGGCGAACCGGTGCCACGGCTTGCCCGTCGTGAACCCACCGCCGGGCGTTCCGTCCCACGGCATCGGGGT
>CAZDSB010000570.1:0-2590 GCA_964507515.1 uncultured Myxococcaceae bacterium | reverse complement strand
CGAGTTCCTCATCCTCACCACCGCGATGAGGGACCATCCCTGGGCGACCCCGGTGCTCCTGACCGCGCTGGGAGTGGCCTTCGCCGCGATCTTCGGGCGGGTGCAGCCGATGGTGTTCGGGGAGACCCAGAACCGTCCCCTTCCCCACTCACCGGCGCTGCTCCCGGTGTTCGCGCATCTGGCGATGGTGCTCGTCCTGGGGGTCTACATGCCGCCGGCCCTTGCCGAGTGGTATCGCCTCGCCGCGCGGTTGATCGGCTGATCTCATGGTGCCCCCGTCCGCTCCGCTCAAGGGAGTGTCGCTTCCCGCCAACGTCCGGGCGCGGCGCCTGCTCGCGCCCGAGCGGGAGCAATGGAGCGGGATGGCCGAGTCGATGAAGGCCGGCGGAGCAATTCTCCTGACGATGTGGGGCACGGACGACCGGGACCGGGATGGGCGCTTCCGCATCCACGCGGCGTACCTGCTCCCCGAGGAGCTGGTGATGGTGGAGCACGCGCTCCCGGCCGCCACCACGAGCTACCCCTCCCTGTCGGAGCTCTACCCCATCGCGGACCGGCTGCAGCGCGGGACGGCCGATCTCCTCGGGCTCCACGCCGAGGGTGGAGATCGGCGCGGCTGGCTTCGCCACGGCGGCTGGCCGGAGACGTTCTTTCCCCTCCGCCGGGAGAGCGCCGCGAGCGAGCGCTTCGCTGTCCAGTCCGCGCCGTACCCCTTCGTCTCGGTCAGCGGCGACGGGGTGCACGAGATCCCGGTCGGTCCGGTTCACGCCGGCACCATCGAGCCCGGAAACTTCCGCTTCTCCGTGGTGGGCGAGAAGGTCCTCCGGCTGGAGCAGCGCCTCGGTTACACCCACAAGGGGGTCGCCAAGCGGTTCGAGCAGCTCCCGCTGGAGGAGGGCCACCGGCTGGCGGCGCGCGTCTCGGGCGACTCGGCAGTGGCGTTCTCCTGGGCGTACTGCGCGGCGCTGGAGGCGGTCACCGGGACCTCCATCCCTGCCCGAGCTGCGGCGCTGCGCGCCCTTGCCCTGGAGCGGGAACGGATCGCCAACCACCTCGGGGACCTCGGCGCGCTGGGGAACGACGCCGGCTTCGCCTTCGGTCTGGCCCAGTTCTCCCGGCTGAAGGAGGACCTGCTCCGCGCCAACGAGAGGTCACTGGGGGCACGCTACCTCTTCGACTTCGTCGTGCCCGGCGGCGTGGCAACGGACCTCGGGCCGGAGGAGCGCCCCTCGCTGGGGGCACAGCTCGGCGCGCTGGGGCAGCAGCTGACCGAGCTGCGCCGCATCTACGACGAGCACGCCGGGCTCCAGGACCGGTTCCGGGACGCGGGCCGCCTGGACCGGGCGCTGGCCGAGAAGCTGGGAGCGGTGGGCTTGGCGGCGAGGGCCTCGGGGATCGCCCGCGATCTGCGGGTGGATCAGCCCTGGTCACCGTACGACGGCCTGGTGCCGAAGATCGCCGTCCGCCCGGAGGGAGACGTGGCGGCCCGGGTCCAGGTCCGGTTCGACGAGACGCTGGAGTCGATCCGGCTCTGCCTGAGGCTGATCGAAACGTTGCCGGCAGGACCGATCGCAACCAAGGTTCGGCCGGCGGAACCGGACCGGCTGGGAGTTGGGCTCATCGAGGCCTGGCGCGGTCCGGTGATGGTCGCGCTCCATCCCGGGCCCGGAGAAGGCATCCGGCGATGCCATGCCCACGATCCTTCCTGGCAGAACTGGCCCCTCCTGGAGTTCGCGATCCTCGGCAACATCGTTCCGGACTTCCCCCTGATTAACAAATCCTTCAACCTGTCCTACAGCGGGCAGGACGGGTGAGGTGATCGATGTTCGACGTCCTGGGTCGAATTCGCCGCACGGGCATCGTGAGCGAGCCGCTGCCCTCGCCGGACGACGTCCGCAGGGAGCGAGAGCAGCTGCAGGCATCGCTGCTGTCCGTGCTCGGCCGGGCACTGTGCCTCCGGCACGTCGATGCCGGCTCGTGCAACGGATGCGAGCTGGAGATCCACGCTCTCAACAACCCGTACTACAACCTCGAGGGAGCAGGGATCCGCTTCGTGGCCAGCCCGCGTCATGCGGACGTTCTCCTGGTCACCGGACCGGTCTCGGTGAACATGGAGGAGGCGCTGCTCCGGACTTACGAGGCGACTCCCGACCCGAAGCTGGTAGTGGCGGTCGGAGACTGCGGGACATGCGGGGGCGTGTTCGGAGAGAGCTACGCGAGCCGGGGGAGCGTCGCCAAGGTGATCCCGGTGGACGTCATCGTGCCGGGCTGCCCGCCGAGCCCTCTGGCGATCCTCCGGGCGATCCTCGCAGTCACACGGAGCGCATAGCGGTCCGGGGCTACTGGGGGTCGCCAGGGGCCTCTTCCGCCAGCGACGTCCGGCCGGCTCCGACGATGGGAGTCGGCCCACGCAGTCAAGGCTGCCACGCGTAGGGAGGCAAGGTGGTCAGCCGGACATCCTCGACGTGGCCACCGACGGTGAAGTGATAGAGGCTCTGCCAGTCCCGCGATTTGATGCCAAACACCTCGTGAACCGGATCGTCGAAGTAGCAGCCAATTCCGGTCGAACGAATGCCTGCCTCCTCCGCTT
>CAZDSB010000569.1:0-7840 GCA_964507515.1 uncultured Myxococcaceae bacterium | reverse complement strand
TCGGTCATCACCCGGTCCGGAACGACGTCGCGATCGCTCGGGTAGGCGAAGCGGAAGAGCATCAGCTGGGCGAGCAGCACCTCCCAGTAGCGCTCGAACCGCGCCAGGAGGTGATCCCAGCTCAGCTTCGGTCCCACCGCGCGCAGGAGGTGGTTCACGTCGGCGCCGTCGAAGCGCTCGCGCTCCATGACGAAGCCCTTGCTCCAGAGCATCTCCTCGGGAGGAATTAGGTCGACGGCCTGACCGAAGACCTGGCCCGGGACCGCGCGCGCGAACCACGCGTCGTCCACCACGGCGACGCCGTTTCCGGAGCTGAAGATGAGGTCCACGAAGTACTCGCCCTTGAAGCCCTTCGCGAGCCAGCCGTCGGGATGGTGCTCCGTCCGCCAGCCATCGCCGCCGAGCACCGTCAGCGCGTGCTCCACGTCCGTCTGGCGCAGGAAGAGGTCAAGGTCCTTCGTGTCCCGGTAGATGCCGGTGTAGTGGGCGTAGGCGTAGGCCCCGCCGACCAGGAACGGCACCCCCGCGCGCTGGAGCACCTGGATCGCCCGGGCCCGGGCCCCCAGCTCGTCGCCGTCGCGCATCCGTTCCGCGGCCGACGCCTCGGTGCTGAGCTCGCCGGGGTGGTTCGGGTGCCGCGCCTCGCCCATGGCTGGCCGAAGGTAGGGAGGCGCCGCCGGCTTGACACCCCCCCTCGCCTGCCGTTACGTCCACTCCCTTCCCCTTCCGGGGGCCCCAAACCCCGAGGTTTCAAGAGCATGGCCCGCGTCACCGTCGAAGACTGCCTCCCCCTCGTCGACAACCGGTTCGCCCTGGTGCTGCTGGCGGCGAAGCGAGCGCGTCAGCTGATGGCGGGGGCGCGGCCGCTCATCGAGACCTCGAAGAACAAGCCTCCGGTGCTGTCGCTCCGCGAGGTGGCCACCGGCCGCGTGAAGTTCGATCGCGACGTCCGCGAGACCCTGTCCGGCAAGTACGACGAGGCGAAGGCCAACCCGTAGTCGACCGGTTTCCGCCGTTAGCTCGGCGGCGCGCTGAGTGACACCACGCCCCGGCGGATGAGATCTCGCAGCACCTCTTCCAGCTCGAGCGGCGACTCGTCCAGACGGGCCAGCACCTCCCGCGGCGGCAGGCCCTGCTCGCAGAGAAGGCGCGCGGCGGGCAGCCACTGCTGCGGCCCGTTGCGGACGTAGACCTCGTACAGCTCGGGATTCACGTGAATCTCGAGCGGGTTCACCATCAGCCCGTCGCGAAGCCGCTGCGCGTTGTCGTTGAGTAGCTGGTTCGCCCGCACCAGGAGGTCCGGCACGGGCAGCATGAGCGTCTGCCGGGGGCCCGGCGGGCTCGAGTTCCAGGTGGCCTCGGTGCAGCGGCTGGCGACGAATGCGTTCAGGGCGCGCTCGCCCACCGCCTGGTGTGACCCGGTCTGGGCCGAGGCATGGATGGCGCGACCGTCGCGGAACGCCACCTCGTAGGTGGCCCAGCTGTCCCGGGCACGCAACGTTCCGGTGATGCCCGCGGCGGCGAGCTCGCGGAGGGTCCACTGCACGCCCAGCTGGCCCACCGGCACGGTCTGGACCGTTCCCCCGGCGATCTCGGTACGCGCCTGCTGCCGCGGCTGCAGCAGCGACTGCACCTGCGTCACCAGCGCCTCGAGCCGGGTCGTCTTCGGGAAGTAGGCCTGCGCTCCGGCGTCGAGCGCCTTGAGCGACTCGCGGTAGGTGTCCTGGCAGCTGAGCATCGCGAAGGGCAGCTCGCGGGTGCGGTAGTCGTCACGGATGAGGCGGAGCAGCCCCCAGCCGTCCATCTTCGGCATGTTCAGGTCGGCGATCAGCAGCTCGAACGCCCCGGTGACCGCGGCCTCGTACCCGGCGAGCCCATCCTGGGCGGTGGTGACGTCGAACCCCTTCCGCCGGAACAACGCGCCGAACATCCGGCACAGCTCCTCGTCGTCGTCCACCAGGAGGATGGGCACGTGCGGCGGCGCCGGCGTGGGCGTCACCGACTCCATCACCAGCAGCTCCTCGCCCTCGCTCCCGTCGGTCTCCAGAGGGCCGGTGCCCTCGGCGAGCAGCACGTCCGGACCACCCTCGGGCAGGATGTCGTAGCCGCTCTCCTCCATCATCGGAGGCGGTGACGCGGGCTTCTTGTCGAGGTCGATGGCGACGCCGGTGCCCTCGCCCTCCTGACCGCTCAGCTCGACGAAGGCCCAGGGTGCGCGGGGGAGCGCGAGCATCGCCGCCAGCGCGACGTCGCCCCGCGCGTCCCGGTGCCGGGCACCCCGGAGCACCCCGTGGGTGAAGAGGGCCTGGCTCTCGGAGGGCGTTCCCGGGTTCAGCTTCAGGGCCCCGGAGCGGAAGGTGCGCTGGATGTGCTCCACCATGCGGAGCGCCTCGAACCCGACCACCCGGCCGCTGCGCTCGGCCAGCTCGGCGACGACCTGGCGTACCCGGTCGGGGTGCTCGAAGGGATGCAAGGGCCGGAGGAGCATCTCCACGACGCCGGTGCGCATCTGCGAGACGAGCGGGGCCTCGAGGGCCTGGTCTCCGAGGACGATGACCGGAAGCCGCGACAGGGTGGTGTCGTGCGCGAGGGCGCCCAGCAGCTGGGAGACGAGGGGTGTGTCCAGATTCCCCACCGCGAGCACCACGTCCACCGGGGCGGAGCGGAGCACGTTCAGCGCCCTTCGAAGGTCCGGAACCGCCCGGAATCCGATGTCGGCGCGGGTGAAGGCCTCGGAGAGCGCGCGGGCAGACGCCAGATCCGGGTCCACCGCGAGGAGGGAGAGCTTCGTCACGGTCAGCTCCCCGGACTGTACCAGGACCGTCAACCGGTGCGAGCGAGGTGCTGAAGCTTCGCCTCCGCACCGAGCCTGTAGGCGTACCTGAGCGCCTCCAGGAGCCGGTCGAGGCGACGGGCGACCACGTGGGCCAGGAGGCGCGCGGTGAAGAGGGCCCCCAGGCGGTTGGCCTCGACGTACCGGGCCTGCTCCTCCGGTGCGAGCCCCTGGCGGTAGGACACGTCCCGGAAGAGCCGGGCGTGGAGCTCTCGGGCCCCGCCTTCGTGCAGCGAGGGCCAGCGGTGGAGCACCAGGCTCGCGAACTTGTCCACCTCGGCCTGGACCTCCAGCTCGAGCATCGACAGGCGCCGCCCGAGCGCCGCCGCGCGGGCGAGATAGAGGAAGTGGCTCACGCCCTCGGCGAGGCGGCAGTAGGCATCGAGGCCCGGGGCGAGCCAGGTCGCGTCACGGAGCGAGCGCGGCTCGAGGTGAGCCCGGAGCGCAGCGGAGTAGTAGAGGCCGATCTCGAGGCCGTCCTCGTCCTCGTGGAGCCAGAGCTCCTCGTCCGCGTGCGGGGAGCGGAGCGCCCGGGCCTCCTCGGGGTGGAGGAGGAAGGCCGAGGCCCGCGGACACTCGATGTCGTAGATGGCCTCGAGCTGGTCCTGGACCTCGTCGACAAGTTTCAGTTGGGCAGCCCTCCGCGGCGCGGAAGGAGGCCGGCGTCGACGAGGACGTTTTCCAGGTTCTCGCTGCCGCTGCGTCGCCACGAGTCGTAGACGCGCAGCGCGCCGGCCGGAGAGCTGCGGGCCACGGAGCGCGCGGAGATGCCCTCCAGCACCTCGACCAGCGGGCGGAACTTGCGGCCCAGCTCGTCGTAGACGTGGGCGAAGCCGCCCCGTGCGAGCGTCGCAACCTGGGCGTAAGCCGCCCGGCCCATGTCGATGGTGTAGCCCTGCCCGACCACGCTCTCCCGAAGCGCACCGGCGAAGAACCCCGCCTTGTAGAGCGAGACGTCGCCGAGGCGCCGGAGGATGCGGATCCGCTCCTCGCGCTCGGCCGCCTGCGCCCGGTGGTAAAGCACGGCCAGGGGCTGTTCGGTGCCGCCCGCCTCGTCGGGAGCGAAGAGGCGGTCGGCGGCGGCGAACTCGGCGAGGAGGTCCGCCAGGTACAGCTCGGTGACCTCCGCGACATCGAGTCCCGTCTGCCCGAGCGCTTCGTCCAGGAGCGCCCTGAAGAACTGCTTCAGCGAGGTGACGGCGACGAGATCCATCGGTGTCGTGCACCAATGAGGGTAGCAACGCGAGCCGGGTGCGTGCACCCCCGACCCCAAGGATTCCGAGGGGTTGCGCTGGCACTCCCGCCAGCCCTCTGCTAGAACCCTCGCTGGCACTCGCGGTGGCACAGTGCTCGATGACCTGGAGCGCGGGGCTAAAAACAGTCCAGGTTTCATTGACTTACGGATCGTCCGAGGTGCCTTGACAGGTCATTGTCCGCGGTTATTGTCCGCGCGCCAGAGGGTTTGGCACTCAGGCTGTGAGAGTGCCAACCGGCGCAAGCAACCCCAACCGATGCACGAGGGAACCGAGATGAAGATTCGCCCGCTGCAGGACCGGCTGATCGTCAAGCGCGTCGCCGAGGAGAACAAGACCAAGGGGGGCATCATCATCCCCGACACCGCCAAGGAGAAGCCGCTCGAGGGCAAGGTCGTCGCCGTCGGCAACGGCAAGATCCTCGAGGACGGCAAGGTCCGGCCGCTCGACATCAAGGCCGGAGACACCATCCTCTTCAGTAAGTACGCCGGCACCGAGGTGAAGATCGAGGGCGAGGACCACCTCATCCTTCGCGAAGAGGACGTGCTCGGCGTCATCGAGAAGTAATTCCCCGCTTCAGGTCCCTGAAAGAGACGAGAACATCAGATGAGCAAAGAGATCATTTTCGACGTCCGTGCGCGTGACGCGATCCTCCGTGGGGTCAACACGCTCGCCGACGCGGTGAAGGTCACCCTGGGCCCCAAGGGGCGCAACGTGGTGATCGAGAAGTCGTTCGGCTCCCCCACCATCACCAAGGACGGCGTGACGGTGGCGAAGGAGATCGAGCTGGAGAACAAGTTCGAGAACATGGGCGCGCAGATGGTGAAGGAGGTCGCGAGCAAGACCTCCGACGTCGCCGGTGACGGCACCACCACCGCGACCGTGCTCGCCCAGGCGATCTTCCGCGAGGGCGCGAAGCTCGTCGCCGCCGGTCACAACCCGATGGAGATCAAGCGGGGCATCGACAAGGCGGTCTCGCTGGTGGTGGCGGACCTGAAGAAGCAGGCCAAGCCCACCAAGGACAAGAAGGAGATCGCGCAGGTCGGGACCATCTCGGCCAACGGCGACGCCACCGTCGGTCAGATCATCGCCGACGCGATGGAGAAGGTCGGCAAGGAGGGCGTCATCACCGTCGAGGAGGCCAAGGGTCTCGAGACCACGCTGGACGTGGTCGAGGGCATGCAGTTCGACCGTGGATACCTCTCGCCTTACTTCGTGACCGACCCGGAGCGGATGGAGGTCGTCCTCCAGGATCCGTACATCCTGATCAACGAGAAGAAGATCTCCTCGATGAAGGACCTCCTGCCCGTGCTGGAGCAGGTGGCCCGCTCGGGGAAGCCGCTGTTGATCGTCGCCGAGGAGGTCGAGGGCGAGGCCCTGGCCACCCTGGTGGTGAACAAGATCCGCGGCGTGCTCAACACCTGCGCGGTCAAGGCTCCGGGCTTCGGTGACCGCCGCAAGGCCATGCTCGAGGACATCGCCACCCTGACCGGCGGCAAGATGATCGCCGAGGACCTGGGCATCAAGCTGGAGAACATCACCCTGGCCGACCTGGGCCGCGCGAAGCGGATCACCGTCGACAAGGACAACACCACCATCATCGACGGCGCCGGGAGCCAGAAGGACATCCAGGCCCGGGTGCAGCAGATCCGCAGCCAGATCGAGGACACCACCAGCGACTACGACAAGGAGAAGCTCCAGGAGCGCCTGGCCAAGCTGGTGGGTGGCGTGGCGGTGGTCAACGTCGGCGCGGCGACCGAGACCGAGATGAAGGAGAAGAAGGCTCGCGTCGAGGACGCCCTCAACGCGACCCGCGCGGCCGTGGAGGAGGGCATCGTCCCCGGCGGCGGCGTGGCCTACATCCGCGCGCTCAAGGCGCTCGAGGGTGGGAGCTTCTCCGAGGGCGAGCGATTCGGCGTGGAGATCGTCCGCCGCTCGCTCGAGGAGCCGCTCCGTCAGATCGTCGGCAACGGTGGCCTCGAGGGCTCGGTCATCGTCAACAAGGTAAAGGAGGGCCAGGGAGCCTTCGGGTTCAACGCGGCCAGCGGCACCTACGAGGACCTGCTCGCCGCGGGTGTCGCCGACCCGGCGAAGGTCTCGCGGACCGCGCTGCAGAACGCGGCCTCCGTGGCCTCCCTGATGCTCACCACCGAGGCGATGGTGGCGGAGCGTCCGAAGGAGGATGAGCCGAAGGCGCCGGGTGGTGGGATGGGCGGCATGGGCGGGATGGGAATGTGAGTCCCGCCGCTCCGGCCTGAGCTGGAGATGGTTTGCACGGCGGCCCTCGTTCCGATCCCTCGGGTCGGGGCGGGGGCCGTCGCCTTTCAGCCCCCCGCACCAGGGGGACGCTCGTCGAAGCGCGCAGGAGCGCGCCAGCCTCCTTGCTCAGCCCCGGTTGCCGGGGAACGGGCCGGGGGCCGGTAGCGGGGTCCCGCTGGGGCCGACGCCGAAGATGCGCTTCAGCTCGTCGGGCGCGTCGGTGAACGTCACGCCCATCCGGCCGCGCATGTTCAGCCGGAAGTCGCCCTGCTTCGCCCACGCGACGCGGCCCGAGAAGTCGTACTCCTGCCCGTCGACCAAGAGAGTGCCCTTCACGGCGGTGCCCTTGGGGAAGACCCGCATCAGCTCGGCGCAGAAGCCGCCCGCGGACACGTCGACGGTGAAGCCCGACGCGGCCCCCATCTGCACCTTGAACCGGCGGCGCTGCCGGCCGAGGACCCGCGTGTTCTGCACCCCGCTTGACCCCCAACGGACAACAGCGTGTTGCACTGGCGTCCCGCCGTCCCCGGTCACATGACTGGGGTGAGCACGAACAACTCACTTGAGCACAACAGGGAAGCCATGTCTGCCGTCACCATCTACACCACCGTGTCCTGTGTCTTCTGTTTACGGGCGAAGGACTACCTGCGTTCCCGAGGCGTAGCGTACGAGGAGGTGGACGTGACGGGCGACGAGGCGGCGCGGGCCCGGCTGGTGGAGCGAGCACACGGGCGGCGCACCGTTCCCCAGATCTTCGTGGGGGACGTGCCCATCGGTGGCTACACGGATCTCGTCGCGCTGGACCGCGCGGGCAAGCTCCAGCCGCTGCTGAAGGCCTCCTGACGGCCCGGTGTGGGGTTCCCTCGCCACCGTCGGTGCCTACGTTCGGGGAGCAGGAGGAACCGAACGATGGCTGACATTCAGGCGAACACCCCAGATCCGCTCTACGACCTCGTCGGCACGCTCTACCACGCGCTGAAGCAGGCGGCGGCCGCCGAGCGCCACGCCGCCGATGCGCAGCGGGGGCGCGACACCGAGCTGGCCGCGCTGTTCCAGGACGTCCGCGAGCAGGCGCTCGACCTCGCTGCCCGCTGCAAGACGCTGCTGGCCCGGCGGATGGGGAGCAGCGAGACCCTGGACTCCAGTCGCGTGGAGGAGGCCAGCAAGGAGAGCTTCCCCGCGAGCGACGCCCCGGCGTACTGAGCCTGGACGCTGGCGCGCCCCTGCGCGCTCCCGCAGGCGTCCCCCTGGTGCGGGGGACTGAGCCCGGACGCTGGCGCGCCGGTGATGTCGCGCGTTTCCTCACCGCCGCCGCGCGGTGAGGAAGCGGCCGGATCGGCGCCGCTGCGATAGTCTCGGCCGCATCCACCCCACTCCCGCCAGGCTCGTGGTCGCCCTCGCAGCGGCGTGCGCCGCGTGCTCCAGCGCGCCGGTCCGGCACACCGAGGCCGTTCCCGAGCTCCGCGTCTCGGCGCGGGTGGTGGAGCGGCTCCGC
>CAZDSB010000568.1:0-5171 GCA_964507515.1 uncultured Myxococcaceae bacterium | reverse complement strand
TCGGGAAGCTTCCCGGTCTGGAAGTAGCCCTGGTACACGCTTCCGATCGGATCGACGCCGATGTTCCGGATGGCGGCGTTCTTCTCCTTCAGGAACTTGCCCACGCCGGTCATCGTCCCGCCGGTCCCGAGCCCGGTGACGAAGGCGTCCAGTCGACCCTCGAGCTGCTCCCACAGCTCGGGCGCGGTGCTGAGGTAGTGCGCCTCGCCGTTGTCGGGGTTGTGGTACTGGTTCAGGTAGAAGCTGCCCGGCGTCTCGCGGGCGATGCGCTTCGCCGTCTCGTAGTAGCTCTGCGGCGAGTCGGCCGGCACGTTGGTCGGCGTCACCACCACCTGCGCGCCGAGCGCCTTCAGCCGGTTGATCTTCTCCGCCGACATCTTGTCCGGCATGGTGAAGATGCAGCGGTAGCCCTTCACCGCCGCGGCGAGCGCGACGCCCATGCCGGTGTTGCCCGAGGTGTTCTCCACGATGACGCCGCCGGGCTTGAGCTTTCCTTCCCGCTCGGCCTTCTCGATGATGTGGAGCGCCATCCGGTCCTTGATCGACCCGCCAGGATTCAGGAACTCGCACTTGGCGTAGACCGTGGCGTCGTTCGCACCGACCAGCTTGTTCAGCCGGACGAGCGGGGTGTGGCCGATGGCGGAGAGGATGGTGGAGTGCACGTTCATGGCGCTCCCGCTTGTAGCAGAGGTCAACCCTCCGCGTGCTCCAGGAGCCAGCGCCGGAGCGCGCCTGCGTCGGCCTGCAGCGGCACCGCCCCGGAGGGCCGGGCGAGCAGCTCGGCCATCGGACGGGGAACCGGAACCGGATGGCCCACCAGTGGCTCCACGATGCTCTCGAACTTCGCCGGGTGCGCGGTGGCCGCGACCGCCCAGGTTCCGGTCCTCCCGGGGGGCGCCGCGCGAATCTGCTCCAGGACGTACACGCCGGCCGCGGTGTGGGGACAGAACACCTGCCCGTGGCGGCGCTCGCCCTGCTGGATGGTGCGGGAGATGTGCTCGTCCGAGACCGAGCGCGCCCGGACCCGCCGCCGCAGGATCTCCGGATCCGGGTAGGTCCAGCTGAGACGCTCGAAGTTGCTGGGGTCACCCACGTCCATCGCGTTGGCGAGCGTCGGGACGCTCGGCCGTCCGTGGTAGGCGCCTCCCTCGAAGAACTCCTCCAGCGTCCGGTTGGCGTTGGTCGCCAGGACGATGTCGCCGATGGGTGCGCCGAGCTCCCGCGCCCAGACGGCCGCGACTGCATTTCCCAGGTTCCCGGTGGGCACGACGAGGTTCAGCGTGTCGCCCGAGGCCCAGGCGGCATGGGCGTGGTAGGCGAGCTGGGGCAGGAGCCGGCCGAGGCTGATGCTGTTGGCGGAGATGAGCCCGAGCGACGCGAGCTCCGGGTCGGCGAAGGCCGCCTTCACCATTGCCTGGCACTCGTCGAAGCTGCCCGAGACTCGGATCGCGCTGACGTTGTCGCCGAACGCTCCCAGCTGGTGCGCCTGCCGGGGCGACACCCGGCCGTCGGGATAGAGCAGCACCACCCGGACACCGCGCATGCCGTGGAACGCCGCCGCCACTGCGCTGCCGGTGTCTCCCGAGGTGGCCACCAGGACCGTGCGCGGTCCATGGCGAGACGGGAGGAGCCGCTGCACACAGGCCGCGAGGAAGCGCGCGCCGAAGTCCTTGAAGGCGGCGGTCGGTCCGTGGAACAGCTCGATCATGAAGTCGTGCCCCCGGAGCGGGACGAGCGGAGCAGGGAAGGCGAATGCCTCGGCAACCATCTCCGGGAGCGCGCTCTCCAGCCGGTCTCCGGCGAAGAAGGGGGCGAGGATCTCGAGCGCCGAGTCGGCGAGGGTCCCGCCTCTCGGCGGCCGCGGTGTCCGCATCGGAAAGCGCACCGGAACGAACAGACCGCCGTCGGGGGCCGTCCCGCCCAGCAGCGCGTCGGCGAGCGGCAGGTCCACCGGCCCTGCGCGCGTGCTGGTGACGTTCAAGCGACCAGCCTCGCCGCGGGGGCCGCCACCGGAGAGATCCACGTGTCGCAGTCGACGCCCGCTCCGTGGAAGGCCTGCTCCATCGCCAGCGCGATGCGCTCAGCGCGGTCGCGGGTGCACCAGGCGAAGAGGCTCGGGCCCCCGCCGGAGAGGCTCGCCCCGAGCGCTCCCTCCTCGAGCGCCGCGGCCTTCACCGGCGCAAACCCCCGCACCAGCGGCGCGCGCAGCGGCTCCACCAGCACGTCACGAAGCCCGGCACGGATGAGCTCAAGATCTCCGCGGTGGCACCCGGCGAGGACGAGGGCGAGGTTGCCGCTCTGCTCGACGAACCGGGGGAGCTCGAACGGCCGCTGCAGCACGCCGCGGGCGATGCGGGTCTCGAGGACCTGGTGCGGATGTACCAGCACACAGGTGAGCCCCTCGGGCACCGGGATGGGAACCAGCCGGTCGTGGGTGGCGAGCGCCAGACCGCCGAGGAGCATCGCCCCCACGTTGTCGCCGTGCTCGGCTCCGCTCGCCGCCGACTCGCCGACGAGGGCGCAGCGGTAGAGGACCTCCATCGACGGTGGCCGGTCCAGCAGCGCGCTCGCCCCCACCAGGGCCGCGACGCAGGATGCCGCCGAGCCCCCCATCCCCGAGCCGAGCGGGATGCCCTTCTCGATGCACAGGGCGAAGCCGTGGGAGAGCCCGAGCCGTTCGCGCAGCGCCAGGAGCGCCCGTCCGGCCGTGTTTTGCTCTGCCTCCAGCGGCAGCCCGCTCACCACGCCCGCGATCCCGTCGATGCGCACCTCCGGCGCATCGATGCGCTCGACGGTGACCCGGTCCACCGGACCCACGATGGCGTGACCGAGCACGTCGAAGCCCACACCGACATTGCCCACCGAGGCGGGTGCGGCGCCAGTCGCGCGGGCACGATTCATGGCGCCGAAGCCTAGTGCTACCCTTGCAGCCAATGCACAGCGAGCAGGTCCTCCGCGACCAGGTGGCCCAGGCCACCGGGCGTCCCCAGGACGGTGCCCCGATCGTCCAGCTGAAGGGTGATGCGAGCAACCGCTCCTACCTCCGGGTGGGACGCTGGCCGGACAGCCACGTGGTGATGGTGATGCCGCCCGGGCCCCAGAAGAGCGAGGAGGCCAGCAACGGCAGCCCCCCGGCCGAGCTCCCCTTCGTGAACGTCCAGCGCTACCTCGCTGGGCTCGGCGTCCGCGTCCCGCGCATCCTCCGCTACGACCCGGCCGCGGCGATGATGGTGCTCGAGGACCTGGGGGACCTGACCTTCGAGAAGGCGCTGGACGGGGTCCCGCCCGAGGCGCTCTACGGCCGCGCGGTGGACGTCCTCGCCCAGATGCGTGCGGCGGCCGAGGCGCATCCGGATCCTTCCTGCGTGGCGTTCACCCGCGCCTTCGACGAGGAGCTGTACACCTGGGAGCTCCACCACTTCCGCGAGTACGGGCTCGAGGCCTGGAGCGGGAAGGTGCCGAGCGCCACCGAGCGGGCCCGCCTCGAGCGCGCGTTCGCCGGAATCGCCTCCCGCCTCGCGGCGGCGCCCCGCGGTTTCACCCATCGGGACTACCAGAGCCGCAATCTGATGATGACCCACGGCGAGCTGGTGCTCATCGACTTCCAGGACGCGCTCCAGGGCCCGTGGCAGTACGACCTGGTCGCGCTCCTCCGCGACAGCTACGTCGAGCTCGAGCCCGCGGTGGTGGAGGCGATGATCGCCCGCTGGCTCACGGTGTACTCCGCCGCCTCCGGGCGGGACCTCGACCGCCGCGCCTTCCGCCGCTTCTTCGACCTGCTCACCGTCCAGCGGAAGCTGAAGGACGCCGCTCGCTTCGAGTTCATCCACCGGGTGAAGAAGAACCCGAGCTTCCTGCCCTCGATCCCCGCCTCGCTCCGCTACGCCCGCGCGGCCATGGAGCGCCTCGCGGATGATCCGGACGTGGTCGCGCTCCGTCAGGTCGCGGTGCGCTACGTTCCCGAGCTCGGGTGATGGCAGGCGGCGCGCGAGCCTTCGTCCTCGCCGCCGGGCTAGGCACCCGGCTCCGCCCGCTGACCGAGACCTGGCCCAAGCCGGCGGTTCCGTTCCTCGGCGCCCCGCTGCTCCGGCGCACCTTCGCGGTGCTCGCGCGGGCCGGCGTGAGCCGCGTCGCGCTCAACACCCACCACCTCCCCGAGGTGATGGAGCGCGTGGCGCGCGAGGAGGGCGACCGCCGCTCTCTGGCGGTCACCACCGTGCGCGAGCCGATCATCCAGGGCACCGGCGGCGGGCTCCGGGGATTGCAGCGGGCCCTTCCGGGCGACGACGTCGTCGTCGCCTGGAACGGCGACATCCTCTTCGCTCCTGATCTGGCGTCGCTCCTGACGGAGCACCGTGCGTCGGGCGCCGCGGCGACGATGGTGCTCCTCCCGATGCCGAAGGGCCGCAGCTACGGGGTGGTGGAGGTCGACGCAGGCGAGAGGGTCCGACGCATCGGCCGCCCCGGTTCGTCGCCGCTGCCGGGCTGCACCGCCTGGCACTTCAGCGGCGTCCATCTGCTCTCGCCGCGGGTGTTCGAGGTGATGACCGCGACAGGACCGGAGGACATCAACCACGACGTGTACCCGCGGCTCTTCGGCGAGGGTGGGGTGCGCGGCGTGGTGGTCGATGCGCCCTGGTCGGACCTCGGCTCGGCGGCGACGTACCTCGAGGCGCAGGCCGATCTGCTCCTCGGCCGCGTGCCGGATCCGCTCGGCCCGGAGTCACCGCTCGCCGGAGCCGCAGCCGGCCCGCTGGTCGAGCCGGGCGCGCGCGTGGACCCGGGTGCCGACCTTTCGCCCGACGTGTTCGTTGCGGCCGAGGTGGAGGTCCCCGCGACGTCCCGCGTCCGGCGCACCGCGCTCCTTGCCGGTGCCGTCGTCCGCCCGGGAGAGACGGTGGAGGGAGAGATTCGCTGGGCGGGCCACGGGCTCGGGTCGCGCTGACCGCTCACCGGTCGGTCGCGGCGACCGGCGGGGGACCCTCGACCATCCACCGCCCCCGGCGGCCGCTCACCGGTCCGGCTTGCCTGCGGGCCGGCCTTCCGCTCCGATGCCGCCGACCCTGACCGGGAGGTGCGCGATGCAGATGCCCAGGCCGACGGACGACCACCGCAAGCTCCACCGCCTCGCCGGGAGCTGGACCGGCGAGGAGAAGCTCGAGCCGTCCCCG
>CAZDSB010000567.1:0-7516 GCA_964507515.1 uncultured Myxococcaceae bacterium | reverse complement strand
ACGTAGCTCATCAGCTTGCCGTGGAGCGCCTCCAGCTGGGGCTCGACGTTGAAGGCGCGGATGCCGAACACGACGGCGTCGAAGCGCGACAGGGTCCCGTTCTGCAGATCGCCCACCGACAGCGGCGTCACCTCGTAGCCGGCCTGACGAAGGGCCTCCGGCACCTCGTCGCCCGGTCCGGGGAGGTAGCCGATGCGCCGCTTGGCGTGGGCGACGTCCGCCCTGGTGAGCTGCACCGTCGTCGGCGGAAGCCAGGTCTGGATGGGGATGTGGGGATAGTCGATGCGCCGCAGCCCGCGGTCGAAGCGCTGGCCGTTCACGGTGGCGACCGCGCGCAGCGTGCCTCGCGCGGCGTCCTTCGGCGGGGTGACCGTGAACCGGACGGCGGTCTCGCCGCCGGCGGCCACCGAGAACGGCGCGTTCGCCGGCGTGGCGGAGAACCCCTGGGGCAGCTCGAGGGTCAGGGTCCCCGAGGCGCCGCGCACGCTGCGCACGGTGACGTCGAGTTGTCGCGCCGAGGCATCGGGGAAGAGGAACATCCCCGCGGCCACGTCCACCGTCACCGCGGGTAGCACCTCCAGTCGGCGGTAGCGCTCGCCGAGCACCGGATCGGTCCACTTGTACGCGACCGGCCGGCGCACGGTGATCGACTCCGGGCCGAAGGAGAGGACCACCTCGGCCTCCAGCGGCGCCGGCTCCTCGGGAAGCCCGATCCACGCGGGATTGCGCACCGGGTACAGGCCCGCCTCGGGCGCGTCCAGCCACGCCGGATTCGACACGCGCGTGTCCGCCGGAACCTCCACGGGAGTCTTCGACTCGACGGGAACCCCGGCCTTGAGCGGCGCCGGGCCGAGCAGCGGGCGCGTTCCCAGCTTCACCGAGGCGAGGCTCACCTCTGCCGGCCTGCGGAGGAGCACGCTGGTGGTGAGGGTGACGGACGCCCCCGGCGAGGTGCTGGTCCGATCTGCCGTGACGTCCGCGAAGAGGCCCGCGCAGGCGACCACCACCGCGTCGAGCTCGCCGAGCTTCTGCTCCTTCCACGGATTGTCAGGCATGCGCCGAAGCTCGGCGCGCGCGGCGAGCAGCGCGGGGATCGAGGCCTCGGGCTTCGCGGTGCGGAAGGCCGCTCTCGCCCGCTTCAGCTCGCTGACCAGCTTGGCGCTGCCCGGGACGCGGGACCAGTCGGCCGTCACGCCGTCGAGCGGGCTCCCCGTCATCGGCTCTCCGGCGAGCGGATGGAACGCCTCGGGCGTGGGGCCCCGGCGGCGCGTTGCCCCGAAGCCCTGGCTCCGGTGATTGCTGCGGCTGTCGGCGGCCAGCTCCGGATAGGAGAGCCCGAGCCACGGGTCGTACCCACCGACGTCGAGATGAGGGAGCGTAGAGAGCTCGGCGTCGGACTTTCCGAAGAAGCCGCTCTCGTTCCACACCAGCCGGCGCGCCTTCCAGGGGCCGAGCCGGCGGTGCTCGGCGTCCGGCATGTACGCTGGATCGGCGGCGCGGGTGAACGCCTCCACCGCCAGCTTCGCGGACGCGGTGTGGTGCCCGTGGGTGTCGCCGTCCTCGGGCGGGAACCGGGTGATGATGACGTCCGGACGGAGGCGGCGAATGGCAAGGACGACGTCGGCGAGCACCGCGTCGTGCCCCCAGATGCGCAGCGCCTCCTCCGAGCTCTTCGAGTAGCCGAAGTCACGGGCGCGGGTGAACAGCTGCTCGGCACCGTCCATCCCCCGGGCGGCGAGGAGCTCCTGGGTGCGAATCAGACCCAGCCCCGGTCCAAGCTCGGGTCCGATGAGGTTCTGGCCGCCGTCGCCTCGCGTCACCGACAGGTAGCCCGTTCGAAGCAGCGAATGGTTGGAAAGGTAGGCCAGGAGGCGGGTGTTCTCATCGTCGGGGTGGGCGGCGACATAGAGGACACCTCCCACCACCAGCAGCCGGTCGAGCCAGCGTTCAAGCCGTGCTCCATCGGGCTGGGAGGGCCGCAGGGTGGGCGCAGCGTTCGCGGTGGAAAGCAACAAGGTGAGGGCCATCGGAGCAAGCGCGACGTGGCGCGCGCGTTTGGACGGGTGCATGGGCACTGGTACGGTGCAATCTGGCATGGGTTCGGACTTCTTCGCGCAGTTCATCGCCGGGGAAGACGACGCGGCCTCGCTGCTCCCTGCACGTCCGCTGGACCCGGCGGCATGGGACGAGGCCGTGGCGCGTGCCGCTCGCCGTCGCACGATGCAGGGAGTGGTCGCGGAGCTGCAGCGACAGGCAACGTCGCTGCCCGCCTCGAGCGCGCGGGACGAGGCCATCGCCGCGCTCGACCGGCCCGGCAGCAGCTGCGTCGTCACCGGGCAACAGGTCGGCGTGTTCCTGGGTCCCCTGTACACGCTGCATAAGGCGGCCAGCGCGGTGGCGCGAGCACGCTGGCTCGCCGAACGCACGGGCCGGTCGTGCATTCCGCTCTTCTGGCTGCAGACCGAGGACCACGACTGGGCGGAGGTCTCCCGGTTCGATGGCTGCGTCCGCGGCACCTGGATCCGCGGCCGGGTCGCCCCGGAGTGGAGCGCCGAGGCGCGGATCTCGCTGGCCCAGCGGCGCCTGCCACCCGAGGTCGAGGTCCACCTGGGCACGGTGGCACGGGCGCTCGCCCCGCTTCCCCACGGCGCCGAGGTGCACGCGCTTCTCGCACGCCACTACGTGGCGGGAAGGTTCCCCGGAGCGGCCTTCGCCGGCGTGCTGGCCGAGCTCTTCGCGGCCGAGGGGCTGGTGATCCTCGACCCGCGGACTCCGGCGATGGCAGCGCTCGCCGCGCCGGTCCTTCGTTTCGCGCTCGACGAGCAGGAAGCGATCGGCGCGCTGCTCGAGGAGCGCGGCGCGGCGCTGGCGCGCCGAGGGTTCTCCGAGCAGATCCACACCCGTGACGCCTCGCTGGCCTTCTTCCATCCCTCGGGCGCGGCGGGCCCTCGCTTCCGGCCGGACCGGGACGGGGACGGATTTCGCACTCCGCTCGGGTGGGTCTCGCGTGCAGATCTGCAGGCGCGCCTCGCCGCGGACCCGCTGTCGTTCAGCACCTCGGCGCTGCTGCGACCGCTGGTTCAGGACACGCTGCTTCCCACCGCGGCGTACGTGGGCGGGCCCGCCGAGTGCACGTACTTTGCCCAGCTGCCGCCGGTGTATGCGCGCGCCGGCCTCGAGCTTCCGATGATCGCCCCCCGCGCGCGCTTCCGGGTGGTCGACCCGTGGACCGCCGCTCTCCTCGATCGGCTCGGGCTCGAGCCGGAGGACACGGACCAGCCGGTGCACGTGCTCGCGGCGCGGCTCCACGCCTGGCCGGCATGGATGGACGGCTCGCTCCGCGACCGGCTGCTGGGTCCCGTCGGTCGGCAGCTCGACGCGGTCGAGCCCGAGGCCGTCGCGCTCGATCCATCGCTCGCTCGCGCGGTGGAGAAGACCCGCGCGCACGTCGCCCGAGGCGTGGATCGTCTCATCGCCCGCCTGCAGCGCGCGGCGATGGTGAGCAGCGGCCTGGGAACGGGCGCGCTCGAGGCGCTCGCCCAGGTGACCACCGCGCTCCGGCCCGCGGGCCTCTTCCAGGAGCGGGTGCACGGGTTCTGGGGCATCGCCGCCGAGGTCGGCCCGCGCGCGCTCGTCTCGGCGCTGGTGGCCGCCGCCGCCCCGCTCTCGCCGGACGTCCGGACGGTGCGGCCGTGAGAGCGCTCGGCGTCGGCATCGCGTGCTTTCCCACCGTGGGAGGCAGCGGCGTGGCGGCCTCGCAGCTGGCGATGCAGCTCGCCGCGCGCGGGCACCGCGTCCACGTCTTCTCCTCGGCGGTCCCGGTGCGTCTGGACCGCGAAGGGCCCTGGACGGTGCACCTGGTCGAGAGCTCCCCTCGTCCGGCGCCGGGTGAGGCGAGCCGTCCGCACGCGCTCGCGCGTTCGATGGCCGAGGTGTCCGCGCGCGAGTCGCTCGATGTCCTCCACGTGCACTACGCGCTTCCCCACGGGCCGGCGGCGCTGCTCGCCCGGGAGCGGCTCCGGCTCCAGGGCCTCCGCGCCCCCGCGCTGGTGACGACGCTCCACGGCACCGACGTCACCGCCGTCGGCGAGAACGGAACCCGGACGCAGGTACGGGAGACGGCGCTCGGCAGCGACGCGGTGCTCACGCCATCGGCGTGGCTGTGCCGCAGGGCCGTGGAGCTGCTGGCCCTGCCGCCGACACTCCGGATCGAGGTGCTTCCGAACTTCTTCGACCCGCAGG
The DNA here is from genome assembly GCA_964507515.1 of uncultured Myxococcaceae bacterium. Lineage (GTDB taxonomy): Bacteria > Myxococcota > Myxococcia > Myxococcales > Myxococcaceae > RPRB01. Next base: position 3,274 of record CAZDSB010000567.1, on the reverse strand, counting down.
CGTTCCATCCGCTCGACAACGGGGAGGGCGAGGTGCCGGCGCTCTTCCCCCGGCTGGATTGGAGCCCCGAGCGGCGACCTGCGGTGCTCCTCCACGCCTCCAACTTCAGGCCGGTGAAGCGGGTGGGGGACGCGGTGCGCGCGCTCGCCGAGATCCGCCGTGCACGTCCGGCCGTGCTGGTGCTGGTGGGCGACGGCCCGGAGCGTCCGGCGGTCGAGCAGCTCGCCGACGCGCTCGGCGTGCGCGATGCCGTCGTCTTCGCCGGTGAGCGGCGCTCGCTGGGCGACCTCTTCGCGCACGCGGACCTCTTCCTGCTCCCCAGCGACCAGGAGAGCTTCGGGCTCGCGGCGCTCGAGTCGCTCGCCTCGGGAGTGCCGGTGGTGGCCAGCGACGTCGGTGGCGTGGCAGAGGTGGTGACCCAGGGCGAGACGGGCTGGCTCGTTCCTGCCCGGGACCCGGTGGCGATGGCACGGGCAGCGCTGTCGCTCCTGGGGGACCCCGCGCGTCGCAGGGCGATGGGTCGCGCGGCGCGAGCCTCGGCGCTGGCCCGGTTCCAGCCCGGCCCCCTGGTGGCCCGGACCGAGGCCATATACCGGGAGCTGCTCCCCCCTCCGGCCACCGGGTCGACACCGGCCCGCTGACAGCGGAGACCGGGCCCGCCTTGGAACCGTGGATTGCCGGCGCGGTCGGTGAGAGGGTGACCCCCCACACCTGAGACGAGGGCGCCGCCCGATGTCGTCGCTCGGCACGATGATGGACTACCCGCTGACGCTGGACCATCTCCTGGTCCGCGCCGAGCGGATGTTCCCCGCGGTGTCGGTGGTGTCGCGGCTGCCGGATCGCTCGCTGCACCGGACCACCTACGGGAAGGTCTGCACGCGAGCACGTGCGCTCGCCGAGGCGCTGGCCCGAGCGGGGCTCTTGCCCGGAGATCGCGTGGCGACGCTGATGTGGAACCATGCCGCCCACCTCGAGACCTACCTCGGCGTGCCGCTCGCCGGGGGCGTGGTCCACACCCTGAACCTCCGTCTCTCGCCCGAGGAGCTCGCGTTCATCATCAGCCACGCTGCAGATCGCTTCCTTCTCGTGGACGAGGTGCTCGTTCCGCTCTGGGAGAAGGTCCGGACGCGCGTGTCGGTGGAGAAGGTGGTGGTGGTCTCGGCTGGGCAGGGCGGCGAGTACGAGACGCTGCTCGCCACCGCGACCGGGCGCTGGACTCCGCCCCGCCTCTCCGAGGGCGACCCGTGCGGCATGTGCTACACCTCGGGAACCACCGGCCAGTCGAAGGGCGTGGTGTACACGCATCGGAGCACGATGCTGCACACGCTCACCGGCGCGCTTCCCGACGTGCTGGGCATCCGTCACTCCGATGCGGTGATGCCGGTGGTTCCGATGTTCCACGCCAACGCCTGGGGCCTGCCCTACGCCTCGGTGATGATGGGCGCGACGCCGGTGTTCCCCGGGCCGGCGCTCGATGCGGAGAGCGTGCTCGATCTGATGTCGCGTGAGCGGGTCACGATGTCCGCCGGGGTCCCCACGGTGTGGATCTCGGTCCTCGAGCTTCTGGACCGGGAGCCGGGCCGCTGGAAGCTCGAGCCCGGGCTCCGGCTCATCGTCGGAGGCTCGGCGGTCCCTGAGTCGCTCATCCGCGGCTTCGACCGTCACGGCGTCACCGTCCTGCACGCCTGGGGAATGACCGAGATGTCCCCGCTCGGTTCCGTCTGTCGCCCGGGCCCCGAGGTGAGCTCGCTCGACGAGGACGCGCGCTACCTGTATCGCGCACGCCAGGGTCGCTCCTCTCCGCTGGTGGAGATCCGCGCGGTGAACGAGGCGGGCGAGGTCCCCTGGGACGACCGGACCATGGGCGAATTGCAGGTGCGCGGTCCCTGGGTCACCGCGCGCTACCACGACAACGAGGAGGCGAAGGACCGCTGGACCGCGGACGGATGGTTCCGGACCGGCGACGTCGTCACCCTCGACGGCACCGGGAACATCAAACTCACCGACCGCGCCAAGGACCTGGTGAAGTCCGGCGGCGAGTGGATCTCCTCGGTGGATCTGGAGAACGCGCTGATGAATCACCCCGCGGTGAAGGAGGCCGCGGTGGTGGCGGTGGGTCACCCGCGCTGGGGCGAGCGGCCGCTGGCCACGGTCGTGCTGAGGGCGGGCGCGGGGGCGACCGAGGCCGAGCTCAAGGAGTGGCTCCGCTCGAGGTTCCCGAGGTTCTGGGTTCCCGACGACATCGTCTTCTCCGAGTCCATCCCCCGGACCTCGGCCGGCAAGTTCAAGAAGTCGGAGCTGCGGGAGCGTTACGCCGGCTGGAAGTGGACTACCTCTTCCAGCTGACCAGCGCCCTCGAGACGTCGTCCGCCGCGAAGAAGTTCTTCGCGCTCTTCCCCAGCGTCTGTGCCCGCTGCGCGAGGGCGTGCGCCTCGGAGTCCTTCCCCGCGGCGTGCAGCAGCTGCGCCTTGGTCCAGACGTTGTTCCACGTCTCCTTGAGCTTGATGGAGCGGTCCACCAGCTGCATAGCGAGCGCGGGCTCGGTGCTGGCGCCGAGGAGGTAGCGGGCGGCGGAGTTGTACGGCGCCCAGTCGTCGCCCTTGAGCGCGTGGATCTGCGCCATGACCCTGTCCTTCGTCCCGGTGGTGAACTTCACCGCGACCCGCTGGGTCTCCCACTCCATCGCCAGGGTGCCGTTCTCGTCGTCGAAGTCGATGATGGTGAAGGCCATCCGCTCCCGCATGGGAATGGTCGAGGCGGTGGCAGGGACCCGGAGCGCGTCCTCGCTCTGCTTGTATTCGTCGGAGCCGGCTTGCTCGAGGTTCTTGCTGAGGATGAAGGTCCAGCCCGACTTCTGCGGGAGGAGGAACACGCAGTAGCTCCCCGCAGCAACCGGCTTGCCCTCGATCGAGATCGGGGTGGAGACGGTGAGCTTCGTGCAGTCGTTGGCGCCGGCGCGCCAGACCTTGTCGAACGGCACCACCTCGCCCCAGATCTTTCGGCCCTTCACCCCGGGGCTGGAGAAGGCGACGCCGATCTCGGTGGTCCCGACGGTCTGGGTCACCGATCCCTTCGGGCTCGGGCGAGGGAGCTCGAGCGGTGCGGCAGCCTGGGCGAGCGCGGCGGATGCGGAGAGCGCGGAGAGGACGAGGACGGCGCGACGGGTGCGACGCTGCACGGGGAGGCCTTCCTGGGTTCGAGGGCCGCGCAGCATAGCGGACAACCACGCCACGTCACTGACAGACGTGGGAGCAGCTCGGCGGCTCGGTCCCGG
>CAZDSB010000566.1:0-10852 GCA_964507515.1 uncultured Myxococcaceae bacterium | reverse complement strand
CGGCTGCAGGCGGCTTCCTCGCCGCGCACTCGTTCCAGATGCTGTTCTGGGTCGACGGGGCCACGTCCATCGCCGCCGCGCTGGTGCTGCTCTTCTTCCCCTTGCGGGTGCACAGCGTCGAGGCGCACGCGGGGGGTGCGCCCTCGCTCGGGGCCATCGCCGACCGGCGCCTGCGCTACGTGATCCTCTGCCTGCTGCCCGTCATCCTCGTCTTCTTCCAGCACGAGGGGCCGCTGCCGGTGTGGATGGTCGAGGACCTGGGCCTGGCAACCCAGACCTTCGGCCTCCTCTTCACCATCAACACGCTCCTGATCGTCTTCTTCGAGGTGCGGCTGAACGGAATGACCGCGCACTGGAGCCCCGGGCGAGCGCTGTCGATCGGATCGGCGCTGTGCACCGTCGGGTTCGGCGCGCTGGCGGTCCTCACCAGCACCTGGGGCATCATCGCGACGGTCGTCGTCTGGACCTTCGGGGAGATGATCCTCTTCCCCGCGACCGCGGCCTACGTCTCGGAGCTCGCTCCGCCGGCGCGACGCGGCGAGTACATGGGCTTCTACTCGATGACCTTCGGCATCGGCTTCACGCTCGGGCCATGGGCCGGGCTGAACGTGCTCGAGGCCGCAGGCGCCCGGACGCTCTGGGTGGCCTGCCTCGCGGTCGGGACGGTCTCGACGCTCCTGCTGGCACGGATCCGCGCGGGATCTGCCGCACCCGTCGCCGCGCAGGTCGTCGCCCCGGGCTGAGCCTGGACGCTGGCGCGCCGCTGCGCGCTTCCGCAGGCGTCCCCCCTGGTGCGGGGGGCTGAGCATGGTCGCGCGGCGCCCCTGCGCCGCTCAGCCCACGGCGATCGCGGAGCCCCCCGACGGAGCGACGCTCGCCGACGGCACCTCGGAGCCGGGAGGGACCGGGACCTCCGGCCGCGCCACGCGCCCCCGCACCCGCTCGAGCAGGGCACGTCCCGCCCGCAGCAGCTCGGAGAAGCCAGAGAGCTCGGCCTCGAACTCCAGCTGCGAGACGCGGGAGTCGTCCAGGTACCGCCGCAGGGTGAGCGGCGAATCGCCACGGCGGTTCAGCCCGGGGTCGCAGGTGGTCGCGCTCTCCACGCCCGCCTCCTCCAGCCAGGGCAGGTGCGCAGGACGGAAGTAGCCGCTGGGGTAGCAGAAGTGTCGCAGCGGACGCCCCGCCAGCGGCTCGAGGACCGCGCGGTTGTCCCAAATCTCCTGCAGCGCCAGCTCCCGGGAGACGGGAAAGCGGTGACGGTGGGTGTGGAGCTGCACGTCGAGGCCCTCGCGCGCGGCGGAGCGAAGCTCGTCGATGCCGGCCAGGGAGAGCCAGCGTCCCGCGCGCACCGGCCCGAGGTCCACGCCAAGCGCCCTGGCGATCCGATCGGCGAGCGCCTGACGCTCGGGCTCGGACAGCCGCTCCTCGGCGTTCCGGATGATCCGCCACATCGCCTCTGTCTGCTCGGCGCCTCCGGTCATCCGCACCGTGCCCACCATTCCCGTGCCGAGCTCGGACAGATCGAGCAGCGGCGCCCTGCTCTTGCGGAATGCCCACTGGACCAGCAGGCGAAACACCGGGGTGCCGCTCCGGACGTGGTAGGTCGTCGCGTAGAGCGTCGCGGGGAAGCCGTGGCGCTGCAGGGCCGGCCAGGCGTGCCGGAGCGTGCCGTGGAATCCGTCGTCGATGGTGAGCGCCACCGCCGCCGGGGGGAGCGTTCCCGCGCGCAGCTTCTGCACCGCCTCCTCGAGCGGAAGAACCGGGTAGCGGTGCAGCGCGAGCAGCCGCCGCTCGAGGTCGTCGGGCGAGAGGAACAGGCCGGGGAACACCCGGTGCTCCTCCGCCAGCGAGGTGCCGTGCCAGCACACGATGCGCAGACCACCCCGCGTCAGCAGGCGCGAGACACGGAAGAGCCCCGCTGCCCGCGCACCGGCGTAGAGGGACTGCTTGAGGCGGGGGCGCATCCGGCGAGCCAGCGTCCCAGCGGTCTCGCGCGCCCAGCGCGCCGTCTCCCGCACCGCCAGGCCGCGATCTCCGGGCCACCACAGATCGGAGTGGATGCGCGGGTCGACGGAGAGCGCCGCGAAGCGGGCCACGGTGCGGAGCTTGTCCCGGCGGGAGACCGCGCCGTCGCGGAGCACGCTCCACACGTGCTGCACCTCGCCGGGGATCGTCTGGCGACAGCGCACGCGGGGTCTCCAGCTGGCCTCGGGCTCGCGACCGCCGAGCCACGCATCGAGGAGCAGGCGGGGGAAGTCCACCCCCGCGGCGAGGGCCAGGTGCAGCGACCCCCAGAACCGCGCGTTGAGCTCCAGCAACCGGAACTCGCAGGTGCGGGGCTCCCGCCGGTACTCGAGCATCGCCACGCCGTTCCAGCCGATCCGCCGCAGCACCGACAGCGCGTGGGCCTCGATCTCGGGGTAGTGGACGCTCTCGCGGAACGAGGACACGCCTCCGGTGTGCGGTACCTCGTGGATCCGCCGGTGCGCGAACCGGGCTCGCGGGTGCCCGTTCACCATCAGGAAGAACACGCCCACGCCGGTGCCGGGCACGTGCCCCTGGACGAGCACTCGCCGGTACTGGCCCAGCCACTGACTCAGCTCTGCGCGTGCGAGGGCCGGATCGTCGACGCGGAGCACCCGGCTGGGGGCGCCGGCGCGCGCGTGCACCGCATCGGCCTTGATCCAGATGGGGCTGCCGAGCTGCGCGAGCCGCTCGACCGGCGGCGGCTCGCCCTCGACGACGAACCCCGGCGGGAGGTGGGGATCGTCCTCCAGTCGGGACACCAGATCCGCCTTGCTGAACGCCACCTCGAGCACCGAGGGCTCGAGGAAGGGAATCAGGTGCCCGAGCTCGTCGAGCGCGGGCCTGAGCCCGAGGAGGAACGACTCGGACGGGACGATGGTGCGGATGCCGAGCGCGCGCACGGTCTCCCGGACCCAAGGGACGAACTCCGGCGAGGATGGCGGCGGGTGGACGCGCGCGGTCAGGACGTGACGCGAGTGGAGCCCGAGCGCGCCGGGAGACTCGGCGCAGGCATGCACCGGGTATCCGGCGGCGCCCAGCGAGCGGATGACGCCCACCGCGCCCAGCGATCCGGCCTGGGGAACGAGGACCGGGGTGGCTGCGCGTGCGACCGCTCCGACCTCAGCGCTGCGCACGCCGGCGCTCCACCGTCCGGACGAGCGTCTCGACGGCCTCGTCGATGCACCCGAAGCAGGTGTCGAAGTACGCGTCCGAGAGGCCGTAGGGATCCGCGAGCACCGGGCGCGGCGTGCTGCACCACAGCCCGAGGAGGGTCACCTGTGCCCGCGGGTGGGCCCGCCGGAGCGCGCGCGCCTGGTGGGGCTCCATCGCGACGAGGAGATCTCCGGAGGTGGGCCGTACGTCGTGGGCCCGGCGGGACGCGCGGGGAACGAGCTCGATGCCGCGGCGCCGGGCGGCCAGCACCGCCGCGGCATCGGGTGGGGAACGACCATCCGCGCTGAGCCCGAAGGAGCCCGCCTCGAACCCCAGGACCCGGGCGCGAGCCTCCGCGTACCGGCTGCGGCAGACGTTTCCGGCGCAGACGAACACCAGGCGAAGCACACGGCTCGCATCGAAGCTCTGCAGCTCCGAGTAGACGCCGAGCCGGTGCAGCCAGGACGTCGCCTGATGTCGGACCCAGGCCTGCTTGCGTCCGTGCTGCTCCGTCACATCCCTCGACCACACCATCATTGCGCCCGTCACGCCCGCCCAAGCTAGGTCGCCCGGCTGGTCCGGCAAGGCACCCTGGTCCGCTGGTTGTCAGCCGGCGGACCGTGCCCCGGCACGGACGACGGGTCCTCCCTACCTTTGCTCGTTCGTGGACAGCCTCCTCTGCGTCGCCAACTTCCCGGCCAGCACCGGGTACGCCTGGACCTTCATCGGCAGGATGTTCGCGGAGGTCGCGAACGCCCTGGCCCGTGACGGCATCCGCACGCTCGTGGCGTACCCGCTCCTCGACGCTCCCCCGGAGTCGCTCGCCGGAAGCGCGGCGGAGCCGTTGGGCGCGGACCTGTCGCTCGAGTCTCCGCGGTCGATCCGCACCGCCGTCGACCTCGTCAGGCGCGAGCACGTCCGCGCGGTCTGGCTGGTCGATCGTCCGGTGGTCTCCCCGGCCTATGCCCTGCTCCACGGCGCGGGCGTCCGGCGGGTGGTGGTGCACGACCACACCTCGGGGGCGCGGACCATCCGCCACGGGCTGCGTGGGGTGGTGAAGCGCCTCGGGACGCGACTGCCCTGGGCGGCGGCCGACGCGGTGGTGGCGGTGAGCGACTACGTCGGCGAACGGCAGCGCACCGCGGGGCGAGTTCCTGCGAGCCGTGTTCACGTGGTGCCGAATCCGATCTCCATCCCCGAGACCCTCCGGCCACCGGGCGAGGTCCGCACGGCGCTCGGACTCAAGCCCGGGCGCCGGCTGGTCGCGGCCGCGGGGCGGCTCACCACCGAGAAGGGCTTCGCCGATCTGCTCGCAGCCGCCGATTCGTTGCCGGACGACGTCGACGTCCTCGTGTTCGGCGACGGCCCCGAGAGGGCGCGGCTGGAAGAGCAGCGGGCACGGCTTCGAACCGGGGCGCGCGTGCGGCTCGCCGGGCAGCGTCCGGAGGCCGCCGACCTCGTGGCCGCGGCCGACGTCTGCGTGGTCCCCTCCCGGTGGGAGGAGGCGTTCTGCCTCGCCGCTGCCGAGCCGCTCGCCCGCGGCCGCCCGCTGGTCGCAACCCGCGTGGGCGCGATCCCCGAGCTGGTGCACGACGGCGTCACCGGGCTCCTCGTCCCGCCAGCGGATCCGGCGGCGCTCGCGGGAGCCATCCGGCGCCTGCTCGACGCGCCGGAGCTCGCGGCTGCGCTCGGGCGGGCAGGACGGGACCACGTCGTCGCGACCCACGGATGGCCGCGCGCGATCGCCGGGATGGTGTCGGTGCTCGCACCACCCCTCTCAAGACATTGACGCGGGTGCCGAAAGGGGGTGTCGTCGGGCCCTCCCCGAACGAGAGAGAGCAATGCGCATCCCGCTCGTGGTGTCCCTCGCCCCACTCGCCCTCGCCCTGGCCTGCTCCGACGAGGGGCCGATTCAGGGCGTCGGTCCGAAGCTGACCATCTCCCCCGACGAGGTGAGCGTGGAGACCGGCGCGGATCCCATCACGCTGCAGGCCGTCCCGCAGAACGGAGACCTCACCGGCAACGTCACCTGGGCCGTGCTCAGCGGCAACGCGGGGACACTCGCGGCGAGCAACGGCCAGACCGTGGCCTTCACGCCCAGCGACCTCGGGACCCCCGGAGACAAGGTGGTGGTCAAAGCCACGGCGACCGTGGGCGGGACCACGCAGCCGGCCACCGCCACGGTCCAGGTGGTGCCGTCGACGCATGGGCGGATCGTCCTCGGCATCGATCCCGGCGGCGCCGTCGGTTCGGTGGACATCGTCGATCCCGTCAGCGGGAACGCGACGACCTTCGTCGCCAACGCGCCAACCGTCCTGCGCAGCAAGATCATCGACGCCGGCTCCTACACGGTGACGGCAGATGCGGGCATCGCCGTCCCGGGGACGATCGTGGACGGCGTGTGGGACGGGACGGTGCAGTTCGACGGCGGAACTCCCGCCCGCTCGATCCAGGTTCCGGTCCGGCCCAACGCCGAGACGGCGGTGGCCGTCACCTTCTCCCTCCGGGGCGGTCTGGGGCGCATGTGGATCCCGGTGGACGGCGCGATCCGCGGCTTCACCGAGACCGAGCTGCTCGTGGACCACGCGAGCCAGAACGGGCTGAGCGTGGGCGGCGCACGGGCGCTCGCGTTCGACGCGGACGGGAACCTCTGGGCGACGTTCTCCGACGGGATCCGGATGTTCACGCCGAGCACGCTCGCCAGCAACGGGAGCACGGCGGACCGGACCGTCGCCCTCGCCGACGCGACCGGCATCGCCATCCGGGGCGACACCGTCGCCGTGGCCAGCTGTAGCGGGAACTCGGTCTCCACCTTCTCCCGCAGCAACGTGAACGCGACCCCCACGGGGATCATCACCGTGACCTGTCCGTGGGGAATCAGCTTCGACGGCGGCGACACCGGGAAGCTCTGGGTGACCTCCAAGCAGGCCGGAGCGAACGGACACGTCTTCAGATTCCCGGCGGGCGGTGGGACCGCGGAGAGCGGCGTGGGCTCGGCGGTCGCCGACGCCTACGGAGTCGTCGTGGACGCGAGCAACCCTCCGGCCGTCTGGGCCAGCAGCTGCAGCGGAGACTTCATCCAGCAGGTGAGCCCGGCCGTCGGGAGCCAGCTGGCCCTGAACGGCCCGGGCTGTCCGGGCGGGATGGCCTTCGACAAGCAGGGCGGCCTGTGGGTCTTCTCGGCGGGGAACGGAACCAACGGGAACCTGGTCCTCGTCACCGGTGGCACCCCTACCACCCAGCTCAACTCGCTGACGCAGGGGGCCTTCGGCGGGATCGCCTTCGACCCCGGCGCGGCCGGCCTCCCCACCCACCAGTAGACGGGCGCAAGGATCGGGCCATCCCCTGTCCGCAGCGCGACAGGGCGCTTGCCGTCCGGCGCGGCGAGACACACCTCGTCTGCATCATGCCCGACCGGCTCGCCGAGGCGAACGCGCAGCGATGATCCGTGCCTTCCGGATCTGGAAGCGCCCGCTGGCGCTCGGGTTCTCCCTCCTGGCTGTCTGGGCGCTGTGGACCGGGCTGGTGAAGGCCCAGAACATCGTGCTGCTGGGCTTTCTCGGGATCCTCCTCGCCGCGATGTTCAGCTTCCCGGTGGGCTGGCTTTCCCGCCTGATTCCGCGGGCGGCGGCGGTGGTGCTCACCGTGCTCCTCGCCTTCGGGGTCATCGGCGGGGTCGTCGCCATCGCCGCGCCGGTGATCGCGGACCAGGGGAAGCAGCTGCTGGACGGTCTTCCCGATGCCACCAAGAAGGCGGAGGCCTGGCTGCGGCACGCCCAGCGCGACAAGACGGTTCGCCAGCTCACCAACGGGAAGGACGTCGCGGGAACGCTGAAGGCGAAGGTTCCGGAGGCAGTGGAGACCGTGGCCACGCTCACGCCGATGATGCTCGGGCACGTGGTGGAGCTGGTCTCCACGGTCGTGCTCCTCGTCGTCCTGGCGGCGTTCCTCGTCTATCGCCCATCGCTCTACGAGCAAGGCATCCGCGCCATGCTCCCGCGGAGCTTCGAGGCCGACTTCGACGAGCTGTGGGACCGGCTGGGCCAGGGATTGCGAGGCTGGGTGGGCGGCACCGTGCTGGCGATGTTCCTCATGGGCTCGGTCACCGCGATCGGCCTCTTCGCCTGCGGCATTCAGGGCTGGGCGCTGCTCGGTCTCCTCACCTTCTTCGGGACCTTCGTCCCCTACGTCGGGGCGGTCTCGAGCGCCGTTCCGGGGCTCCTGGTCGGGCTCTCGCAGTCACCGCACCACTTCTTCATGGCCCTCGGCGTGTACGTGGGAGTGCACGTCATCGAGGGCTACGTGGTGCAGCCGTTCGTCATGCGCAGGGCCGTCGAGGCGAACCCAGCGCTGCTCCTCTTCTTCCAGGCGTTGATGGGCGCGCTGTTCGGGTTGCTCGGGCTGTTCGTCGCCACTCCGTTGCTCACCGTCCTGCAGATCATCGTCACGACGCTGTGGATCGAGGGACGGCTGCACAAGAAGCCGCCCTCCGACGAGTCGAAGTCGAAGCCGAAGCCGACGGACGGCGAGCGCGCGGCCGCGGTCCACTGAGCCGGGTGCCCTAGCGGCCCTGCGTCTTGCGCGCGCCGCCGGGCGGGGTCCGCGACGGCTGCACGCGGAACCGGAGCCCGTAATGCTGCGCGCAGGGCGTGGAGCAGAACCAGCCCGCGACCGGGTCGAGCACCGCGCCGGCCATGAACAGGTCCTCGTTGGTGGTTGCCGGGATGATCCGCCTGCACCACTGGCAGGTGGTGCCCTCCGGCTCCTCGTCCCGCGCCGCACGCCGCCTCAGGAAATCCAGCATGGTGCCGGCAGGGTGAAACTTGCTCGCCTGCACGGCAAGGGACGCGGATGTACTCCCTGCTCACCGGTCGACGCTGGACCCGCCCCCGGGTTCAATCTCACCCGGGCGGGCGCGGGTCCGGCCGAGCACCAGACGCACGCAGAGCGCGCCCACCAGGAAGGCGAACACTCCCCGGGCGAGGGGACCGCGCGGGAGCAGCACCAGCCCGAGGACCGCGACGACGACGAGCGCCGCGGCAGCCCGGGACAGGACGCGATGGCGAGGCATCCCCTCCCGCTCGGCGATCTCGCGGGCGAGGGCCTCGCCCAGCGCGCGGCGTTCGTCCTGGACATGCCGCGCATTGGCGAGCTCGTGGTCCCGGACACGGACGCGCTCGGCCTCGTGCGCACTGGCCTCCTCGCGGTGCCGGTCCCAGAGGGCGGTGTTGAAGGCCACTGCCTCGAGCGTGTCGAGCGCGGTGCCGCAGGCGCAGCGGCGCGCGCCCAGCGGCGAGTCGACGCCGCACGCGGGACAGCGCACGAAGGGCTGCGCATCCGAGTGCGGCTGCAGCTGGATCGCCGGCTCGGGCGGAGGCGCGAACCGCGCCAGGTCGCCCGGGCGCGACTCGGGGAGCGGGGCGAGCGGCTCGATGGCCCGGAAGCGCTCGCCGGTGGTCTGCCGCGCCGGCTCCTCGGAGCGCCGGGTTCGCTCGAGGCGCTGGAAGCGGGAGAGGAACTTCACGGCGAGGTCGCGCGCGAGGCGGGCCGGGTCCGGTCACGTGCCCAGTCGCGGATGCGGGAGATCTCCTCGCGGAGGGTGACCGCGAGCGGCACCGTCTCGGTGATTGCCCGGGCGAGGTGAGCGTCCGTGAGCTGGGAGCGGGTGTCGAACGCGGCGTGGAGACCTTCCACCACCGCCTGCTCCAGCTCGGCGCCGCTGAACTGCTCGGCCCTCGCCGCGAGCTCGGGAAGATCGAACCCCTCCGGAGCGCGACCGCGCCGCGAGAGGTGAATGCGCAGGATGTCCTGTCGCTCGATCGCGTCGGGGAGGTCGATGAAGAAGATCTCGTCGAAGCGGCCCTTGCGCAGGAGCTCCGGCGGGAGCCCCTCCACGCGGTTCGCGGTAGCGACCACGAAGACCGGCGCCGTCTTCTCCTGGAGCCAGGTGAGAAACGTGCCCAGTACCCGGGCGGTGGTCCCGCCATCGGTGACGCTGGAGGAGGCAGAGCCGGAGAGCGCCTTGTCGATCTCGTCCAGCCACAGGACGGCGGGGGCCGCGCTCTCCGCGACTCGGATGGCCCGGCGAAGGTTCTCCTCGCTCGAGCCCACCAGCCCGCTGAACACCCGCCCCATGTCCAGGCGCAGCAGCGGGAGCGCCCACTGCGAGGCGATGGCCTTGGCGGTGAGGCTCTTCCCGCAGCCCTGGACGCCGAGCAGCAGGAGCCCCCGCGGCTCGGGCAGGCCGAAGGCGTGCGCCTCGGCGCTGAAGGCCCGTGCGCGGCGGTGCAGCCAGTCCTTCAGGTTCTGCAGGCCACCCACCGCGGCGAGCGCGTGGTCCACCGGGTAGTACTCGAGGAGGCCGCTCTTGCGGATGACCTGCCGCTTCTCGTCCATCACCCGCTGGATGTCGCTGGCGTCGAGGCGATCGTCGTCGGCGATGGCCTTGGCGAATGCGTTCTCCGCCTCCTGGAGCGTGAGCCCCAGCGCCGCCTTGATCAGCTGCTCTCCCTCCTCGCGCCTGAGGTCCACCGCGACGCGTCCGGCCTTCCGCAGGACGCCGACGATGTCGCGGAGCAGATCCGCGAGCTCGGTGAAGGTGGGGAGCGGGACGTCGAGGACGGCGACCTCCTTCTCCAGCTCGACCGGCAGCTGGAGCACCGGAGCGAGGACGATCGCGGTGGTGTAGCTGCTCTTCAGTGACTGGCCGAGCTCGCGGAGCGCGCGGACGAGCCGCCGGTCGTCCAGCCACGCGTGGAGGTCCTTGAGCACGACCAGCGCGGGCTCCTGGAGGCCGCGGAGCGCCTGGAGCGCCGCGTAGGGCTCCTCGGTGTCCGTGGGGAGCGCGACCCCGCGCGTCTCGTCGAGACGGTGGAGGCCACGGACGGCGGACCAGCCGATGAGCGACTTGCCGTGCCCACGAGCGATCTCCCGCAGCAGGTCCTCGACCCGGCCCTCCTCCGAGGACACGAGCCAGATCAGCGGGTAGCGGGCGCGGATGAGCGTGTCCAGCTCGCCGACGAACCGCGGCCGGCGAGGAGAAGCGACGGAAGCGACGGGACGCTCTGCGGTCTGCGGCACGGGGTTGCCCGCAGCATATTCGACGTCCCTCTGTCGGAAACCTTGCGGGCGGCGTTCCGCGCGTTGAGACCGTGACCACATCTCGCTACCTGGGGTGTGTCTGATGGACACCGAGATCCTCATCGTGGGTGCAGGGCCCTCGGGCGCGGCGGCGGCGGTGCGGCTGGGCCAGCTGGGAATCCGGGACGTGCTGCTCGTGGACCGGGACGGGTTCCCGAGGAACAAGACCTGCGGCTCGGGCCTGTCACCCGCGGCGCTGCACGTCGCGGAGGCGCTGGGCATCGGAGCGGAGCTGCGCAAGCGGGCCAATCCCATCGTGACGGTGCGCTTCGTCACGCCGTCGGGCGAGGAGCTGCGGGTCCCGGCGAACTCGGCGGCGGTCGTCCTTCTGCGGAGGGAGTTCGACAACCTCCTCGTCGAGCGGGCTCGCGCGCTGGGAGTGCGCTTCCGCGGCCGGTGGAGGGCGATGGAGGCCATCGAGGAGAACGGGCGCGTCGCAGGCGTGCGCCGGCTGGAGGGCGAGGAGATCCGGGCGCGCTGGACGCTGTTCGCCGACGGAGCCCACAGCCTCTTCTCCAAAGATGATCGGGAG
>CAZDSB010000565.1:0-6178 GCA_964507515.1 uncultured Myxococcaceae bacterium | reverse complement strand
AGCGCGCTCAGGGTGGCGGCCAGGTCCGGCTGCGGTCCGTGCACCGAGGGGAGGGTCTCGGTGCGCCAGTAGGTGCCGTCCCCGTTCGCCGGCACGAGGTGTCCGAAATGCAGCACGCCCGGCAGCCCGTCCGGACGCACGCCGACGGCGGCCACCAGGTCCAGCCGGAGGAGCGCGAGGTCGGTCAGGTCGTCGCGGGTCAGCGGCTCGGACTTGAGGTGGGTGTGGACCAGCCGGAGGCCGCGGAGGCGCACCTGGCCGGCGCGTGCGCGGCCGATGTCGGGGAGCTCGAGCTTGTGGGCGTTGCCGACCACCACCTGCTCGACCTCGCCCTTGCGGTTGAGCAGCACGCCGATCTGTCGGTGCGTCTGCAGCGAGAGCTCGGTGAGGTGCCGGGCCAGCTCGGGGCTGACGATCTCGTGCGGAGAGACCCGACGGCGGTAGGTGTTGCGAAGCTGGCTCAGCTCGCTGGGCTTGAGTCCGAAAGTGTTCCCGTGCAGGTCTTTCAGATGCGCTCTCCAGGGCAGGCAGCGGCCACCGCGATGGAAGATCTAGCCATTTTCGGGCCGGTCCGCTCGTCGATGCGCCGCAGCGAGCGGGGGGCGGCCGTCCGGGAGCCGCGCCACCCGGCAGGCCGGGGCGTGCTGGAGTGCACCGCCGTGTGGCGGGTCTCGCTGGTCCTCCTCCTGGCAGGGTGCACGAGCGCCCTCCCGAAGAACGTCCGCCTCGACCCCGGGACACCGCCGGAGACGGCGCGGCTGAACGCGCGCCCGGATCCGGAGTTCCGGCCTGGACAGCCGGGGCTGTGGCCGCTCGGGGTGGGGTCGCCGCGGGACGGCCTGCTCTACGTGCCGGAGGCGGCGCGCACCCGCCGCGTGCCCCTGCTGGTGATGCTCCACGGGGCGGGGAGCTCGCCGGCCCACATCTGGACCACGGTGCAGAACGACGCCGATGAGCGAGGGGTGGCCGTGCTGATGCCGGCGAGCCGCCAGTGGAGCTGGGATTTCACCGCCGGGGACTTCGGGGCCGATCGCGCCTTCATCGACGCGGCGCTGGCCTCCACCTTCCGCCGCGTCCCGGTGGACCCCGAGCACATCGGGCTGGGTGGCTTCTCCGCAGGGGCGACCATGGCGCTCTCGCTCGGGCCGTCGAACGGGGACCTCTTCGAGCTGGTGTTCGGCTTCTCACCCACCGCCATGCTCGTCTCGGGCCGGGTGGGGCATCCGCGGTTCATGGTGGCACATGGCACCGCGGACACGGTCGTGCCCATCGGCCTGTCGAGCCGGCAGATCGTGCCCGCGCTCCGGGCGGCGGGTTACTGGGTGGTGTACCGGGAGTTCTTCGGCGGCGAGCACGAGGTCTTCGCCGACGCCGTTCACGAGGCGTTCTCGCTCCTCGTCTCGGACTGACCGGGCCGCCGGAATCTCTCGGAACCGGAGGCCAGCGCCCAGGCAGTGAGCAGGCCGAGCTCGGCGGCGGCGTCGGCCAGGTAGATCCGCGGGATGCGCCGTTGCCGGACGAACACGACGTCCACGGCCATCAGCGCGGCGGCGCTGCTGGTCGCGAGCCAGCGGAGCTCGGGAGCGACGGTCCGCCGGCGGGCACCGAGGAGCAGCGCGCTTCCGATGCAGGCGATCATCGCGCCGACCGTCTGGACCAGCCAGCCGTCCCGCTTCGGACCGGTGACGGCGTAGAACGACTTCAGGCTGACCAGCGGCCACAGCCCCGTGACCAGGAAGTACGCGCCCTGTCCGGCGGCGAGGGCGCGGTCGAGCGGGATCCGTGACGAAGGCTGCATCCCGACAAAGCTGGGATCGGCCGTCCGGAAGCGCCAGATGCCTCAGTCGAGGCAGAACCCCCTTAGGGTACACCGCGCGAGGACCGCCAGCGCCGCTGACATCCTTCGAAGGCTCCGCATCGGCGTTTCCCCGCGAGCATCGTCGCGCGCAACTTCCGGCCGATTCCAGCGGGGCCAGCGTCTTCGGGCCGCGCTACTTCGACTTCTTCATCACCCCGATGAACCCCGGGGCGAAGAGCGTCCCGTCGTCGTTTATCCGGAGCGTGATCTTCTCCTTGCCGCACGTCAGCTTGACCTGCTTGCCCTCCTCCTCGTGGGTGCACTCCCGAGTCTCGCCGCCGAGCCCCATGGTCGCCTTGCCGCCGGACCTCAGCTCCAGCATCACGATGCCGCTCGGGTTGGTGTACGTCCCGTCCAGCTTCGACCCGCAGCCGACGAACAGCGTGCTCAGGCCGACCACGCCGGTGAGGCGCAGCGCTCCACGGAGTGAGTGCATCCCGGACCCTCCTCGAGGTCGAGCCCCGCCCGGGCAGACGGGGCCGCCGACGATTGCGCAGGAAGGCTACAGGAACCGTCACTCCCGGCGTAACCGGGCTGGCGCCCGGGACGTAGGGGAGGCATGAAGCCCATTGCCATGAGCGACGAGCACTTCCAGGTCGAGCACTCCGACGAGGAGTGGAAGGAGCGGCTGTCCCCGTCGGCCTACGCGGTCCTCCGGCAGCACGGCACCGAGCGCGCGTTCACCAGCCCGCTGAATCGAGAAAAGCGTCCCGGGAAGTTCCTCTGCGCCGGCTGCGGACAGGAGCTGTTCTCGTCCGGCGACAAGTACGAGAGCGGGAGCGGCTGGCCGAGCTTCGTGCGGCCGCTGGCCGGTGCCGTGGGAACCGACACCGACGACAGCCACGGGATGGTCCGGACCGAGGTCCACTGCGCGCGCTGCGGCGGGCACCTCGGCCACGTCTTCGACGACGGGCCACGCCCCACCGGCGAGCGGTTCTGCATGAACGGGGTGGCGCTCGACTTCCGTCCGGAATCGAGCTGACCGTTCGCCTCAGCCAGGGCGCGGCGCGAGCTTCGCCGCCCCCAGCCGTCGCGCTGCCTCGTCGAGGGTCGCGTCCGACTTGCAGAACGCGAACCGCGCCACGCACGGTGCGCGTGAGCGGTCCACGTAGAACGCGGAGAGCGGGATCGCCGCCACGCCGACCCGGGTGGTGAGGTCCCTGCAGAACGCGTCGTCGTCGCCGAAGCCCCGGCCCGCCACGTCCACGCACGCGAAGTAGGCGCCCTCCGGAGCCCACGGGGCCAGGCCGGAGGCGTTCAGGGCCGCGAGCAGCTTTGCCCGCCGGCGTGCGTAGTCGGCCTGCAGCTCCGCGAAGTACGTGTCCGGAAGGCGGAGCGCCGCGGCGACCGCGTGCTGGAGCGGCGTCGGCACGGCGAAGGTGACGTACTGGTGGGCCTGGAGCACCGCGTCCCTGAGCGCGCGCGGTCCCATCGCCCAGCCGACCTTCCAGCCGGTGAGCCCGAACGTCTTCGCCGCGCTGCTCACGGTGAGCGTGCGGCCCGCCATGCCCGGCAGTGTCGCGAGGGAGCGATGCTCCGAGCCGTCGTACACGAGGTGTCCGTAGACCTCGTCGACGACGGCGACCGCGTTCCACCGCTCGACGAGCGCGGCGACCTGCTCCATCTCGGCCCAGGTGAAGACCTTGCCGGTCGGGTTGTGGGGCGTGTTCAGGAGCAGGACCCGTGTCCGGGGCCCGAAGGCGGCCTCGAGCTCGGCCGGATCGAACCACCAGCGCGGATGCGCCGCGTCCGGAGGTCGGAGCGTCACCGGCCGCATCACCCCGCCGGCCATCGCCACGCTCGCGGCGTACGAGTCGTAGACCGGCTGGAACGCCACCACCTCGTCGCCCGGGTCAACCAGCCCCTGGACCGCGTCGAAGATGGCCTCGGTGGCCCCGCAGGTCACGACCACCTCGGTGTCGGGATCGACGGTGAGCCGGAGGAAGCGTCCCGCGTGCTCGGCGATGGCCTGGCGCAGCGGCACCGCCCCCAGGCCGTGGGCGTACTGGTTGTCCCCGCGCCGAAGTGCCGCGACCGCCGCCTCGCGCACCACCTCGGGCCCGTCGAAGTCGGGAAAGCCCTGCCCCAGGTTGACCGCGCCGGCGCGAGCGGCGAGCGCGCTGAACTCGGAGAAGACCGTGGGCGGCAGCGCCCGCACCCGTCCGGAAGCCTGCACGGAACGGACGCTAGCACCCGTCCGGCGCCGCGGAGCCCTCCGGTGTCGGCGCGGGCCGGCTCCGTCGGAAATTCCTACGTCCGAGACGGGCTCCGGTCGCGTCTTGACGCGCCCCGGTTCTTCGTCCACATGCTCCCTCCGCCGCCATGGACCGCACCGAACGCCTGCTCGATCTCGTGGCGCTGCTGCTCGATGCCCACGAGCCGGTGTCCTGGGCCGAGCTCAAGGAGAGCTTTCCCGAGGACTACGGGAGCGGGAGCGACGAAGCCACCGAGCGGAAGTTCGAGCGGGACAAGGCCGAGCTCCTCGAGCTGGGCATCCCGCTGACCTACGTCCAGGGCGACGAGGACCGGAAGGACGGATACCTCCTCGACCGGAACGCCTACTACCTCCCCGAGCCGGGCTTCACCCCGGAGGAGATGGCCGTCCTGTACGCGGCCGGCAGCGCGGTGCTGACGTCGGGCGCGTTCCCGGGGAGGCACGACCTCCAGCACGCGCTGCGGAAGATTGGCTTCTTCGCCGGTGGCGCGCTCGCGATGCCGAAGGTGCGCATGGAGCTCGGCGCGGTGCGCGAGACCGCGGCGGTCCCCGAGCACCTCGAGACCCTATGGACTGCGGCGAGCGCCCGGAAGTGGGTGGAGATCGTCTACGCGTCGCCGAAGCGTCCTGATCCGTCGACGCGCAAGGTGGACCCGTATGGGCTGGTGCTTCGCCGGGGCGTCTGGTCGCTGGTGGGCTACTGCCACCTCCGCCAGGGCCTCCGGACGTTCCACGTCCACCGCATCCGGGCCCTGAAGATGAACCCGAGCAAGCCCCGCACCCACGATTTCGAGGTGCCCGGCGACTTCGTCATCGACGCGCACGTGCCGCACGCCCCCTGGCAGTGGGGCATCGAGCCGCCGGTCGAGGTGCGCCTCGAGCTGAGGGGTCCGCTCGCGGCCCAGGCCGGCGCTCACTTCCCGGACGCCCGGGTCGAGCGGAGCGGGGAGAGGACCGAGGTGGTGCTGACCGTCACCTTGCTGGACGCGCTGCTCAAGCACGTGCTCCAGCTCTGGCCCCAGGCGCGGGTGGTCGCACCGGACTCGGCCCGCTCGCGCTTCCGCTCGCTCGCGGAGGCGCTGGTCGCCAGGCACGGGGGGCGGGCATGAGCGACGTGCACGAGCGGCTGCGGCGGCTCCTCTTCGTGGTGCCCTACGCTGCCCGGCATCGCGGCGTGACGGTGGACG
Source organism: uncultured Myxococcaceae bacterium (assembly GCA_964507515.1). Classification (GTDB taxonomy): domain Bacteria; phylum Myxococcota; class Myxococcia; order Myxococcales; family Myxococcaceae; genus RPRB01. The sequence continues at coordinate 918 of CAZDSB010000565.1, read as the reverse complement.
CGCTCGCGAAGCAGCTGGGGGTGAGCCGGGAGGAGCTGCTGCGCGACCTCGAGCTGCTCACGATGGTGGGCCGGCCCCCGTTCCAGCCGGACGACTTCATCGACCTCCACGTGGAGAACGATCGGGTCTGGGTGGACCTCGACCAGAGGTTCAGCAAGCCGCCCCGACTGACCGGGCCGGAGGCGGCGGCGCTCGCGGCAGCCGCGGAGCTGCTTCGTCCGGCGGCCCAGACCGCGCTCGCCTCGGCGCTGGCGAAGCTCGAGCGCATCCTCCCGGCGGGAGCGAAGAAGATGTACCGGGAGCTAGGCAGCGCGGTGAACGCGCGCTCGCTGGCGCCGGAGGCCCTCGGCATCCTGACCCGCGCGGTGGAGGAGCGCCGCGAGCTGGAGTTCGACTACGCCGGTCCGGGCAAGGCCGCCGCCGAGAAGCGGCGCGTGGAGCCGGCCGAGGCGTTCAACCACCGGGGGCTGTGGTACCTCCACGGCTGGGACCTCGGCCGGGGCTCGGAGCGCCTCTTCCGGCTGGACCGGATGACCGGCATCGTCCTGAGCGACCGGAGGTTCTCGCCCCGTGCGATGGCCCCGGCCCGCGTCCCGGATCCCGCCGAGCGCGGCGAGGTGAGGGTCCGCTTCACCGCCCAGGCGGCGCCGTACCTCCGCGAGCGCTTCGGCGGAGAGGCCCGCGAGCTCACCGACGGCGACGTCGAGGTGAAGGTCATCGGCGACGAGCGCTGGCTGGTGCAGTGGGTGCTCTCCTTCGGCGGAGAGGCAGAGGTGGTGGAGCCTGGCTGGGCGCGCATTGCCATCTGATTGATATAACATAGCGGCGCATGCGACGGCGATTCTTTGTACAAGAGTTTGGGGCCGGATCGGCAATCCTGCGCGGCGAGGCGGCGCAGCATCTGGGGCGCGTGCTGCG
>CAZDSB010000564.1:0-4331 GCA_964507515.1 uncultured Myxococcaceae bacterium | reverse complement strand
CCACTGGTCCCACCGGCACGAAGCGGACCGTGTACCGCGACCAGCCGGCGACCTTGCGTGCCCAGGTTTCGAACTCCGCGCGCGTCCACTCGAAGCGGTGGTCGGAGTGGCGGAATTCTCCGGGGGGCAGCGAGGCCCACTTGACGTTGTACTCGGCGTTGGGCGTGGTCAGGACGACGTGCGCCGGCCGGGCGAACTCGAAGAGGCTCCGCTCCAGCGCGGCGAGCCTCGGCGGGTCCAGGTGCTCGATCACCTCGACCACAGCCGCGGCGTCGAACCCGGCGAGACGCGCGTCTCGGTACACGAGCGAGCCGTGGATGAGGCGGATGCGCTCGCGTACCCTGGCTGGCACACGTCCTTCCGGACCGAGCCCGAGCCGTTCCTCGGCGATCTCGAGCATCCGGAGCGACACGTCCATCCCGACGATCTCGGAGAACTGCTTGTCCTTCAGCAGCGCCCGCAGGAGCTTGCCCTCGCCGCAGCCGAGGTCGAGGACCCGCGCGGCCCCGAGTTCCTTGAGCGTCGTCACCACTGCCGTACGGCGCTGCTCGTCGAGACTGACCTTGCGCTCGGGCTCGGGTGCCGGCTCCTCTGCCTCCGCGGCCTCGGCGGGGTCCTCCTCGACCACGAGCCTCTCGAGCGCCGCGTGGGCAAGGCCCCGCCGGTGGGCCAGGTAGCGCCGGGCGATCACCTCCCGCTCGGGATGCGTCTGCAGCCAGCCCTCGCCGTGACGGAGCAGCTTCTCCACCTCGGCGCGACCGACCCAGTAGTGCTTCCCGTCGTCCAGCACGGGAATCAGCACGTAGAGGTGCGAGAGGAGGTCCGTCAGCCGCTTCGTCGCCGCGAGCCGCACCGTGAAGTACCGGCTCATCCCCCACGCGGGCTGCGTCTCGTCGAGCGGATGCTGGCGAGCCTCCACGCGATACCCGAGTGGCTCGAAGAGCGCCCGCAGCAGCTTCCCTCCGCCACGGCACGGGACACATACCACCTCGGCCTCGAGCGGGATGGGCGCGTCCGCGAGCTCCGGGCGCTCGCGGCTGTTCCCGGACAGCGCCGTCCCGAATACCCGGGCCATCGCGACGCTCAGGAAGGAGGAGGCGACGTACGGTCGATCATTCACGTACTGATCGAGCGCGCCACCCTCACCGGACGGGCCGCGGCGACCGCGGACGAGGCCCACCGGGTCCACGTCGAGCACCAGGGCTACCGTGCAGCGCGCTTCGGTTGCCTCCGGGTAGAAGACGTGCGCCTTCCCGAAGGCGAGCTCGAAGGTCTGCAGCCGGGCCGGGTTCTTCGCCAGGAGGTAGCCCAGATCCGTCGCAGGGCGATGGGTGGTGGTCAGGGTCAGGAGCACGGAAGGCTCGCAGCCTAGCCGGTCCTCGGCTGTCGCACGGCGCCGCGGGCGTGGGGGAAGGGCTGAGGGCGCGCCTCAGCGCCGGTAGTACCGCGCGACGGTCTCCGCGGCGACGCCCTGGAGAAACGCCGCCGTCTTCGCGTCGAGCCCTGCCGTGTACCGATTGCCGACCGGGGACTTGCCGTAGACGGCGGCGAGAACGGTGCAGGCGGCGAGGTACGAGCCTGCGAGGCTGGGATGGCGGTTGTCGGGCTCATGCAGGCTCACGCTCGCGTCCTTCGCCCGCGCAGCCGCGAACGCCAGCCCCGCCGGCACCACGAGAGCACCGTATTCATTCCCGGCACGCGTGTACGCCTCGGCGAGCAGCGAGGTCATGTCGGGCCTGTCGGCGTAGGCCCAGGTCATGAACAGGATCGGGGTTGCCCCATGCTTCTTCGCCAGAGCGCTGTCCTTCCGGACCTCCTCGTGGAACGCGCGCTCGAGCTGGATCGGGCACAGGCTGCAGTCCTGGAGAATCACCGCGTCGAACGGCCGCGGCTTCGCGAAGACCAACCGCTGGTTGGAGGAAACCGAGAAGATCTGGGTCTTGTCCTGGCGGAAGTACGCCTCGACGTCGTGCTTGCTCAGCGGGGCGCCACTGATGGTCGCCATCCGCGAGTCGAAGTCGTTGTCCGGATCAGCGGACTCGAGCAGCTGCCAGACGAGGGTCGAGAGACCCTTGTTGTAGAAGAAGAAGCTGTTGCCGACCCAGAGGAGGTTCTTCGGGGGGGCGGGCCCGAGGCGCGTGACCGTAGGAACGGTCTGCCCGAGCGCGACGCCGGCGCAGGCGAACACGGCCAGAGCGAGGTGTCTGATGGGCTCCCCCTGAAAAGCTCGAGGGGAGTCTACCTCCGGCGGTCGCCGACGTGCATCGGCAGTGACGCATCGGCCCTGGAGCTCGACGCGCCGGAGGGGTACTCCCGACCCCCCGGCGCGATCGCACGTTCGGCACTACGGAACGACGTGATTACCGGTGCCGTCGTCGACCACCGTCGCGCCGTGGTTGTGCACGACGAGGCAGTGGCTGGTCCCGCTCCCCAGGGTGATCCCCGCCGAGGGTGGATCGATCCGGTTGTCGGCGATCACGCACGCGGACCCGCCGGAGAAGGTCGCCGTGAGCAGGATTCCCTCTGCGTGCTCGCGAGGTACGGATTCCAGTCGCGGTCGGTCCGTGACCGGTTAAGCTCGCTGCAGACCTGCTCGGGGAGATCGAAGACGATCGCGATGGGAAGGCGAACGAGCTCACGTGCCACCGCGACCGCCTTCTTCCGCGATTCGGCGTGCACGTTCGTCGCGTCGAGCACCGTGAGTCGCCCGCGGGTGAGCCGCTTCCGGGCGACGGTGTACAGCGCCTCGAATGCGTCCTCGGTCGCGGTCTGATCGTTCTCGTCGTCGGAGACCAGGCCACGAAACACGTCCGAGCTGAGGATCTCGCTCGGCCGGAAGTGGCGGCGCGCGAACGTCGTCTTTCCGCTTCCGGACGGGCCGATGAGGACGACGAACGACAGCTCGGGAACGACGATGCGCATTGTCCCGAGCAGCGTATCCCGGTTGCCGATCGCCGTCCGCAGCAACAGGGGCGACGGGGGCGTGTCCTTTCTTCGGGGACACGTGGCCGCTGGATCCACCGGCTGAGCCTCGCCACCCAAGAGGTCCAGATGCCACGCGTTCCCTGGGATGATCACATCTGGATGGATGCGTCCGCTCCGGACCTCCCCCCGCTCCTCGTCATCCAGGCCGGGCCTGGTTTCCCGCTCCTGAACGAGCGCCGGCGGTACCGCAAGCTCCTCGCCCTCGACCACCACTTCAGCGTCTTCTTCTGGGACCGCACCGGCACCGGGCTCCACGCTCCGACGTCGGAGAACCTGAGCCTGGACGGGCACCTTCAGGAGACCGTCGGCATGCTGGAGCGCATCGCGCGTATCTCGCGACGCAAGGTGATGGTCCTGGGCGTGTCGATCGGCGGCACCCTGGCGCTCCTCGCACGGCAGCGCGTGCCCAACGCCGTCGAGCGGGTCGTGGCGGTCTCGCCGGATCTCGACACCGCTGCCAGCGACCGTCACGCGTACGAGCACATCCTCACCGCGGTCCGCGAACCGCGCTGGAAATCGCTCGCCGCGAAGGCCGCCCGGCTCCAGCCGCCTCCGTGTCTCGACCTCGCGCAGTTCAGGCTCCGGGCCGAGCTCCTCGGCCATCTGGGAAGCCTCGAGGCCGGTGCCAGCTACGGAACGCAGGTCCTTCGCATGGCGCTCGGCATCGTGCGCGCGTACGGACCCCATCGCCTTCCCCGGGTCCTCGCCAACATGGATGCTTCGACGCGCGCGCTCGCCCCCGAACTCGCCACGGTCGACCTCATCTCCCGCTGGCCCCGATCGGTCGTTCCCGCTGATCTCATCTTTGGCGACGCCGACCTTCTCTCCCCCGCCGAGATGATCGAGCGGGCGCGCCCGCTCCTCGGCCCCCGGGACACGCTGCGCGTTCTTCACGGCGCAGGTCACATGGCCCACTTCGATGCGTCGGCCGTCGTTCGAGCGGTCGTCGTCGGTGAGAGGCCATCCGGATCGGACGCGTCGACCCGAACCATCGCGACGCGCATCGGGATCGCCTAGCTCGCTCCGCGACGCGCGACATGTGATCGCGTTGTCACATGGTCCCGCGGGCCGTGTGCCCGCGAAGTCACCCACGCACCGTCGCTGGTTGCGACAACGTTGCTCGTCTATCTCCTCGCGCTTTCGCAGCGAGGAGGGAGCACGTGCGACGCGGCACTAGAGAGTCCCCTGCCCTGCAGCGCCTCCGCTGGTCCATCCCCACCGCCGTCGCCGTCGTCGCCACCGCAGTGGCCTGCGGGACGAGTACCGACGCCAGCTCCAGCACACAGTCTCTGAATGTCCCCTGTTGCGACGGTGGCCCGGGTGACGCCGGCCGCGATGCCGGTCCA
>CAZDSB010000563.1:0-5468 GCA_964507515.1 uncultured Myxococcaceae bacterium | reverse complement strand
GGGTGGGCGGTGTTGCTGTAGCCGCGCGTCTCCCAGAACCCGGGTCGGTCATGGGTGAGGAGCTCGATGCGCTTGATCCACTTGGAGCCCTTCCACGCGTAGAGCTGCGGCGTGATCATCCGCACCGGGCCGCCGTGCTCCCTGGGGAGCGGCTTGCCCTCGGCGGTGTGCACCAGCAGCACGTCGTCCTTCAGGGCCTCCTCCAGCGGGAGGTTGGTGGTGTAGCCGTCGTGGCCGTACACCAGGACGTGCGTCGCATCCGCGCGCGGGCGGGCCAGGGCGGCGACGGTCGCGAAGGAGACACCCTTCCACTCCACGTCGAGCTTGGACCAGGTGGTGACGCAGTGGAAGTCGCTGACGGCCTCGACCTGGGGGAGGGCCAGGAAGTCCTTCCAGCCGAGTGTGAGCGGCTCCTCCACCGCCCCATCCACGCGGACGCTCCAGCGATCGAGGGGGATGTCGGGCTTGGTGCCCAGATCGAGCACCGGCCAGCCCTTGGTGACGAATTGACCGATGGGGACCTGTGGCATCCCGTGCCGATTGGACGGGCCGCTCCCCAGTGGCTTGCCGTCCGCGGCACCCGGTGTGGCCTTCATCTTGTCGAGGAAGCGGGCGCGCAGCTTCATCCGCGCCTCGACGATGCGCTTCTCGGCCTCGTTGCCCGGCGCAGGCGTCTCGTCGCTCACGCTCACGGACGCGAGGTCGCCGCGGGCGAGGCGTCGATGAGCGCCTTCAGCTCACCGCGCTCCTCGAGCTCACGGATGATGTCCGAGCCGCCCACGAACTTCCCGTGGATGAACACCTGCGGAATGGTCGGCCACCGGGTGTACTCCTTGATGCCGTCGCGGACGTCGGGCTCGGCCAGCACGTCGATGCCGTGCACCGGTCCGTAGGCCTGGAGGATCTGCACGGCGGCAGCGCTGAAGCCGCAGCGAGGGAAGAGCGTGTTGCCCTTCATGTAGATGACGACGGGGTGCGACCGCGTCTCCTGATCGAACCGCGCCTTGAGGTCGGGAGTCATGGAATTCCTAGGTCCGGGGTGCCCCGAACTTCTTCCACTGCTCGGGGGAGTAGGTCCTTAACGCGAGCGCATGCAGCTCGCCCGAGTCCAGGAGGTCCTGGAGGGGGGCGTAGACGGCGGCGTGCTGGTCCACCATGGTCTTCCCCTCGAAGGCCGAGGAGACCACCCGGGCCTCGAAGTGGTCGCCCGTCCCGGTGAGGTCGCGGATGGTGACCTGGGCGTCGGGGAGCGCGGCCTTGATGCGGGACTCGAGCATCGCGGGATCCAGCATCAGTTCACCCCTCCTCCGGGCTGGAGCATGGCCGGATCCACGCCCAGCGAGCGCAGCGTGTCGTCCCACAGCGTCTGGTGGGCACCGCCGAGCACCGCCGCCGGGGCCGCCTCGGTGAAGAGCCATGCGCCGGCCGCGAGCTCCTTCTCCAGCTGGCCGGGCCCCCAGCCGCTGTAGCCCAGGTAGAAGCGGAGGTTCCCCTCCGAGTCGGCCAGGAGCGCTTCCAGCGCGTCCACCGTCTCGGAGAGGAAGAGGCCCTCGGCCAGCGGCTGCTTCTCGTCCACGCCGGTCCGGTCGTGGAGGACGAATCCCCGCTGGGGTTCGACCGGTCCGCCGACGAAGATCTTCTGGGCAGCGAGCCGTGGGGCGACCGGGAGCGACTGACCGTCCGCCACCTCGCGGAGCGTGAACGGTCCAGGCCGGTTCAGGACGAGGCCGCGCGCGCCCTCGGGCCCGTGCTGGAACACGAAGACCACCGTCCGGTGGAAGTTCGGATCCCCCAGCTGCGGCATGGCGATGAGGAACCCCGGAGCGAGCGTCTCCACGGCGGCGACCTTACCAACCCGGGGACGCCCCTGCGCGTGTGGTAGGAGCCGCACATGCGCGCGCTGACCGTCACCCGGTACGGGCCTCCGGAGGTCCTCGCGGTCCGGGAGTCGCCGGATCCGGTGCCCGGTCCAGGACAGGTGTGCATCCGTGTTGCCCGGGCGGGTCTGAACTTCGCCGACGTGAGCGCGCGGGTCGGGCTCTACCCGGACGCGCCGAAGGCTCCGATGGTGATGGGCTACGAGGTGAGCGGGACGGTCGCGGCGCTCGGGCAGGGAGTGAGCGGCCCGCCGGTCGGCACGCGGGTCCTGGCGATGACGCGCTTCGGCGGCCAGGCGACCCACGCGCTCGCCGACGCGAGCTACGTGCTTCCGCTCCCGGACGGGATGGACCTGGACCAGGCGGCGGCCCTCCCCGTCAACTGGCTGACGGCGCATCACATGCTGCACCGGGTGGCGAATCTCCGGCCGGGGATGACGCTCCTGGTCCACATGGCAGCCGGCGGCGTGGGGCTGGCGGCGATCGCGCTCGCCCGGGCGGTGGGAGGGGTGAAGATCTTCGGGACGTCCTCGGCCTCGAAGCACGGCGTGCTCCGGGAGGCCGGGGTCGACCAACCCATCGACTACCGGACCCAGGATTACCCGGCCGAGGTGAAGCGGCTGACCGGGGGCCGGGGCGTGGACCTGATCCTCGACGCGCTCGGCGGGCCGGAGTGGGCGCGCGGAACCACCGCGCTCGCCCCGGCGGGCCAGCTCATCTGCTTCGGGTGGGCGAACGCGACCTCGGGCGAGTCGCGGAATCTGCTCAAGGTGGCCAGTGGCCTGGCAACCATGAAGCGCTGGAACGCGCTGGATCTCATGTCGAGGAACATCACCGTGTCCGGGGTGAACGTCGGCCACCTCTGGGGCGAGACGGCGATGGTCCGGGCGACGCTCGATGCGCTGCTCGGGCTCTGGCGCGAGGGCAAGGTACGCTCGCACATCGACCGGGTATTCCCGCTGGCCGACGGTCCCGCCGCGCACCGGCGGATGCACGAGCGCAAGAACGTGGGGAAGATTCTCTTCGACTGCGCTTGAGCGCTCAGTGCCAGCTCTGATGCTTGCTCTGGAGCGCCTCGGCGAGGCGGGCCGGCTCGAGCGGCTTTCCGATGAAGAGGTCCGCGCCGATCCCCTTGCAGCGCCGGGCCGTCGCCGCCGTCGACAGCGCGGAGATGCCGATCAGCACCGACTCGGGAAAGCGCTCGCGCAGCCGGGTGATGAGCTGCACCCCGCTCTCCCCGGGCAGGAAGACGTCCACCACGGCGATGTCTAGGGCGCCCGCCTGCTCGAGCAGGGCCTCCGCCTCCTCGGCGCTCCCCACTGCCACGCTCCGGTAGCCCCAGAGGGAGATGAGCTCGAGGAGCATCGCGCGCTGGGCCGGATCGTCCTCGACGATAAGCACCGAGCGACGCACGTTCTCCACCCGGCGGCGCGCGCCGGTGCCCTGCTCCTCTGGTGCGCTCTCCGCCGCCGCTGCCGACGGTTCCTCGAGCTCAGGGCTCATGGGGAAGCGAAGGTAGGAACCCCGGCCTGCCCCGGACAGAGGGTTCTGAGCGCTTCTTCCGCCAGTGAACGCGGAAAGCTCCCGGCTCCACGGATTCGAACGCCGTTCCGGGAACTGTCGCCTGGGCCCCGGGGTCAGGCCGTGGCCGGCGGCGCGATGGGCACCTGTTCCGGCTCGGGCGAAGGCTTCCGGAAGAACTCCTCCGGCTTTTCCAGCAGGAGCGCCTCGCGCAGCACGTCGTCCACGTACTCCACCGCGACGATGCGCAGCTGGTCGCGGATCTTCTTCGGGATCTCCCGGAGGTCCTTCCGGTTCTGCTTGGGGATCAGGACGGTCTTCATCCCCGCCCGGTGCGCGGCGAGCGTCTTTTCCTTGAGTCCGCCAATCGGCAGGACCCGGCCGCGGAGGGTGATCTCCCCGGTCATCGCCACGTCCCGGCGAACGGGGATCTTCGCCAGCGCCGAGACCAGGGCCGTCGCCATGGTCACCCCCGCCGAGGGCCCGTCCTTCGGGATCGCTCCCTCGGGCAGGTGGATGTGAATGTCGCACGTCTCGGCGAAGCGCCGGTCGATGCCGAAGCGGTCCGCGCGCGAGCGCACGTAGGACATCGCCGCCTGGGCGGACTCCTGCATCACCTCGCCCAGCTTGCCGGTGATGATCAGCTTGCCCTTGCCCGGCATCACCGTGGCCTCGGTCGTCAGCAGCTCGCCGCCCATCTCGGTCCAGGCGAGCCCGGTGACGATGCCCACCTGGTCCTCCCGCTCGACCTCGCCGAAGCGGTAGCGGGGCACGCCGAGGTACTTGATGACCAGCTTCCGGTCCACCTGCACCGGACGCTTGCCGTTCTTCAGCACGTCGCGGGCGACCTTCCGGAAGACCGAGGCGATCTCCCGCTCCAGCGAGCGGACACCCGACTCACGGGTGTAGCGATGGATGATGGAACGGATCGCTTCCCTGCTCAGCGTGACGTCGACGTCGGCGAGGCCGTTGGCCTCCTTCTCCTTCGGGATCAGGTATCGCCGGGCGATGCTCAGCTTCTCCGCCTCGGTGTAGCCGGCGATCCGGATGACCTCCATGCGATCCTGGAGGGGCCCCGGGATGTTGTGCATCGTGTTCGCGGTGCAGATGAACATCACCTTCGACAGGTCGTAGTCGCAGTCGAGGTAGTGGTCGTTGAAGGTGTTGTTCTGCTCCGGGTCCAGCACCTCGAGCAGCGCGCTCGACGGGTCGCCTCGGAAGTCGGTCGACATCTTGTCGACCTCGTCGAGGAGGAAGACCGGGTTGTTGCTTCCCGCCTTCTTCAGCGACTGGATGAGCTTCCCGGGCATCGCTCCGATGTACGTGCGGCGGTGGCCGCGGATCTCCGCCTCGTCGCGAACGCCGCCCAGCGACAGGCGCACGAACTTCCGGCCGGTGGCGCGGGCGATGCTGCGCGCGAGCGAGGTCTTCCCCACGCCCGGCGGACCCACGAAGCAGAGGATGGGGCCCTTCAGCTTCTGCACCAGCGCCTGAACGGCGAGGTACTCGAGGATTCGCTCCTTGGCCTTCTTGAGCCCGTAGTGATCCTCGTCGAGGACGCGCTCCGCCTCGGCCACGTCCAGCCGGTCGCGCGTCTCCTCGTACCAGGGCAGCGAGAGGATCCAGTCGATGTAGTTCCGGACCACGGTGGCCTCGGCGCTCATCGGGCTCATCATCCGGAGCTTCTTCAGCTCCTTCTTGACCTTGAGCGTGGCCTCCTTGCTCATCCGCTTGGTCTTGAGCTTCTCCTCGATCTCCTGGATCTCGTTCTTGAACTCGTCCCGCTCGCCCAGCTCCTTCTGAATGGCCTGCATCTGCTCATTCAGGTAGTACTCCTTCTGGGTCTTCTCCATCTGCTTCTTGACCCGGGTGCGGATCTTCTTCTCGACCTGGAGAATCTCGATCTCGCCCTGCATCAGCTCGTAGAGCTTCTCCAGTCGCTTGGCGGCATTCTCGGTCTCGAGGAGCGCCTGACGGTCGTTGAGCTTGAGGCTGAGCTGGACGGCGATGGTGTCGGCGAGCCGAGCCGGATCGTCGATGGCCGCGACCTGCATCAGCATCTCGGGCGGG
>CAZDSB010000562.1:0-4724 GCA_964507515.1 uncultured Myxococcaceae bacterium | reverse complement strand
CAGCCCGGCTGCGAAGCGCCTACATGACATGGATGGCGTTCGCGCTCGCCCTCGGCTGGGTGATGTCCCGCGTGGTGCTCACCGTCGTCTTCGTCGTGGTGCTCACTCCCCTCGGTCTGCTTGCGCGGCTTTCCGGAAAGCGCTTCCTGGCGCTGGAGCGGGACCCGTCAGCGTCGAGCTACTGGGTGCGCCGGCCCGGCACGCAGGGCCGTTACGACCGGATGTACTAGGCTCGGCCACCGACCGTGTCCAAGCTCCGGATCCTCGGGCAGTACTTCCAGTTCCTCGGCGAGCAGAAGAAGTGGTGGCTGCTCCCGCTGGTGATCGTCTTGCTCCTGCTCGGCGTGGTCATCGTCCTTGCCCAGGGCAGCGCCATCGCTCCCTTGATCTACACCCTCTTCTGACCGGCCGATGAGCTCCGCCTCGACCGCACCGCTCCCTCGCTCGCGGGCGTGGCTGTTCCGGGCCGTGACCGTCGTCGGCGTTCCGCTCCTGCTCCTCGGCGGGCTGGAGCTCGCGCTCCGGCTGCTCGGCGTCGGACACCCGTCGGGCTTCACCATTCCCTGCCAGGTGCAGGGCCTGGCGGCCGCCTGTCCCAACCCGGACTTCACGCTCCGCTTCTTCCCTCCGGCCCTCGCCCGCCAGCCGAGGCCGTTCGTCATTCCCGAGGAGAAGGGGCCGCGGACCGTCCGCGTGGCGGTGATCGGAGAGTCCGCCGCCGAGGGAGATCCGGAGCCGACCTTCGGCGTCTCGCGGTTCCTCGAGGCGATGCTCGAGGAGTCGACCCCCGGCGTCCGCTTCGAGGTGGTCAACGCGGGCGTGGTGGCGATCAACTCCCACGTCCTCGTGCCGATCGCCCGGGACCTCGCCGGTCGCCGGTTCGACGTCGCGGTGGTCTACGCCGGGAACAACGAGGTGGTGGGCCCGTACGGTCCCGGCACGGTGCTCACCGGGCGCCAGCCGAGGCCGGGGTTGATCCACCTCTCGATCGCGCTCGGGACCACGCGCGTCGGACAGCTGATGTCCGGCCTGGGAAGATCGCTGCGGAAGGATGCTCCGGTGGAGTGGCAGGGGATGGAGCTGTTCCTCGACCACCAGGTCCGGGCCGACGACCCGGCGATGGAGCAGGTGTACCGGGAATTCGGGGGCAACCTCGCCGAGCTGATCCACGTCTTTCGCTCGGCGGGGACACCGGTGGTGGTGAGCACGGTGGGAACGCGGCTCCGCGACTTCGCCCCCTTCGCATCGGCCCACCGCCCCGGTCTGGACGCGGCAGCGCTCGGCCGCTGGAGGGAGGCGGTGGCGCGGGGAGACGCCGCGGGCGAGCAGCGTCCGGCGGAGGCGCTCGCCGCGTACCGGGAGTCCGAGGCGATCGATGGCGCGGTCGCCGAGCTCCAGTACCGCATCGGCCGGAGCGCGCTCACGTCAGGGGACGAGGCACTGGCCCGGGAGCGCCTCGGACGGGCGCGGGATCTGGACACGCTCCGCTTCCGGGCCGACGGGCGCATCCTCCAGACCACGGCCGACGTGGCGCGCGCCGCTGGCTCGGGCGTGGAGCTGGTCGACGGGGCGGGGGCGCTCGCCGCGGCGAGCCCGCACGGGATCCCCGGGCCCGAGCTCTTCTGGGAGCACGCTCACCTCACGCCGGAGGGGAACGAGGTGCTCGCCCGGGCGCTCTTCCCCGCCTTGGTCCGCGCGCTCTCGCCGTCGCTGGCGCCGAAGGACTCCGCCCTGCCCTCCCACGAGCAGCTCGTCGGACGGCTCGCGCTCACCGGCTACGACCGGTATCTCGTCGCGAAGGAGGTCCTCCGCCGGCTCGCACGCGCTCCGTTCACCGGGCAGCTGGACCACCGGCTCCAGATCTCGCAGGTGGAGCGCGTTCGCGACGAGGGCGCGCGTGAGCCGTTCGAGGAGACGGAGGCCCGGTACCAGCAGGCCCTGGCGCGCGATCCGGTCGATCCCTGGCTCCACTGGAACCACGCCATCCTGCTCGACAACCGGGACGTCTTCCTCGCCCGGCGCGGGGAGCCCGATCAGGGGCGCGCGGTCGCCGAGTACCGGCGCGTCCTCGAGCTGCTACCCCAGTTCCGCGACGCGCACGTCCGTCTCGCGGAGGCATACGCCCGGCTGGGACGCCTCGAGGACGCCGAGGCCCAGTGCCGCGAGCTCCTCCGCCTGCGACCGCGGGATGCGCAGGCCCGCGCGACGCTGGCCCACGTCGCCGAGCTGCGCCGGACCGCCACTAGCCCTTCACGCTCCCGGCCGTGAGCCCCGAGACCAGGTACTTCTGGAGGTAGAGGAACAGCAGCACCACCGGGATGGAGACGATGATCGACCCCGCGGCGAAGTAGCCCCACTGCTGCTGGAACCCGCCGACGAAGAAGCGCAGGCCGACCGGCGCCGTGTACATCTGCTCCTTGTCCATGAACGTCGCCGCCTGGATGAACTCATTCCAGCCGGTCATGAACGAGAAGAGCGCGGTGATGGCGATCGCCGGCTTCGCCAGCGGCAGGACGATGCTCCAGAAGATCTTTCCCGGCCCCGCCCCCTCCATCACTGCCGCCTCCTCGAGCTCCTTGGGGATGGTGTCGAAGTACCCCTTCAGCATCCAGACCGAGAAGGGAATCGAGGTCGTCGCGTAGACGATGACCAGGCCGGAGAGCGTCGACCCCAGCCCCAGCCACTGCACGATGATGATGTAGAGGGGGATCAGGGTCAGCGTGCCAGGGAACATCTGGGACACGAGGAAGGACATCATCCCGAAGCGCCGCCCGGGGAACTTGAACCGCGAGAAGGCGTAGGCCGCCGTGCAGGAGAGCGCCACGCCGACGATGGTCGCTCCGATCGCCACGATCGCGCTGTTGAGCATCCAGCGGGCGAACGGCTGATCGGTCATCACCGAGGTGAAGTTGCTGAAAGCGAAGCGCGTCGGCCAGGGAAGAACCGCCCGCGCCCGGTCCAGCCGCGTCGGGTCCGCCGGGAGGTCCGCGATCGCCAGGCTCTGCTTTCCGGACAGCGCGATGGTGATGACCCAGAGCACCGGGTAGACGGTGTAGATGACCGTCGCCACCAGGAAGGCGTGCAGGATCCAGTGCGGGGTGCGCTCCTCTCGCCGCGAGCCAGCCATCAGAGCGCCTCCGTTGCCCGCGTCACGCGGTTCTGGATGGACCCGTAGACCAGCAGGATGCCGAAGATGATCGTCGCGTAGGCCGCAGCGTATCCGTACTGGTAACGCTGGAAGGCGAACTTGTACGCCTGGGTGATCAGGATCTCCGTCGAGCCGCCCGGCTCGCCCGCGGTCACCAGGTAGATGATGTTGAACATGTTGAAGGTCCACACCACCGAGAGGATGACCGCCGGCACCAGCGCGGGCTTGAGCGACGGCAAGGTGATGGCCTTGAACTGCTGCCACCGGCTCGCGCCGTCGACGCGCGCCGCCTCGTACAGGTCCGCGGGGATCGACTGCAGCGCTCCCAGCGAGACCACCATCATGAACGGAAAGCTCAGCCACCAGTTGGTCGCCAGCGCCGTCAGGTACGAGGTGAACGGCCGGTCGAACCAGGAGAGCGGCTCGACTCCCACGATCGCCAGCGCCTGGTTCACCACTCCGAACTGGCGGTGGAACATGCCCTTCCAGATCAGCGCGGTGATGTAGTTGGGCATCGCCCAGGGGAAGATCAGCAGCACCCGGTAGATGGGCCGCAGCGCCAGCCCCTTCGTGTTGAGCACGAGGGCGAGCAGCAGCCCGAACGACACGCCCCACGCCACGTTGGTGACCGTCCAGATCACCGTGAAGAGGAACGTCCAGTAGAAGTTCAGGTAGTTGATGACCCAGTGTCCGTCGGCCGCGTGACGGATGAATCCGAAGTCTCCGAGGATGGTGGTGTAGTTGCGGAGCCCGATCCACAGCTCCGAGAGCGGCAGGTTGGTGTTGTAGATGTTCGAGTCGGTGAAGCTCAGCGCGATGCCGTACAGGAACGGAAAGAAGACCAGCAGCGTCGTCCCGACGATCGCCGGAGCGATGTAGGCATAGGCCTGGCGGTTCGTGACGAGGGCCCGGCCCATCCGGTTCGCTCCCCCGAAGCCGACGAGCACCAGGACCACCAGCCCCAGCGCGGCGAGCGCGACCAAGCTGCGCACCGCGCCGCGGCGGACCGCCTGCGCCTCGGCCTCGCCGTGCTCGCGATCGATATCTCCCGCCGCGTTCACCAGGCCCCGCGGCTTCCGGTAGAGGTCGGTGTCCCAGGCCCCCCCGTCGAGGCCGCCCGCCCCCGCGAGCGAGCGGCTGCGCTGCAGCTCGCCGGTGACCGTCGCCGAGAGCGCTCGCTGGCCGTCTCGCGCCGCGAGGCCGAGCGACCGGAGCTCTCCTCCGATGAAGATGGCCGAGGCCAGGCAGAACAGCGCGGTGCTCACCGCGGCGAGGAGCGCCGGCCGGGGCGGAAGCAGCCATGCCGCGAGGCCGAAGAGCACCATCGCCACGACGAGGATGAGGACTCCTGGCATCGGCGAGCGGGCGCCGGGCGAAGCCTCCGCCGGCACCCGGACCTGCACCATCCCGGTCACCTTGCTGTCGGTCTCGAGCGGGAGCGCCACCCGACGCACCCCACCCTCGGTCTCCACCTCCAGCTCCGGCTTTGCGGCGCCGCCCTCGCGATTGCTGTCCACGCCGGCGCGCAGACGCTGCGCCTGGTCGAACAGTGGCTTCTCCTCTCGCGCCAGACGCC
>CAZDSB010000561.1:0-3617 GCA_964507515.1 uncultured Myxococcaceae bacterium | reverse complement strand
GGAGATACCCATGTGTTGCTCCTTCCATGACCGGCGGCCACGTCGGTCTCGTTTGTAGTGAAGGCGCGCAGAGTACCGACCCAGGTCGTAACGCGGTGCAACATAACTGCTTGCGATCCCATCAAATGTTCTCCGGCCCGGCGCCCGGCCCACGGGGGCGCAGCAGGCGCACCAGGAAGACTCCTTCCACCCAGCCGACCGCAGCGCCGGCGAGGGCGAGGCCCGACGCGGACCTCACGACCGAGGACGGCCCCGCCCCGTGGAGCGCCAGGTTCCGGACCGCCGCGAAGACCAGCGGCATCCCCACTGCCCAGCCCAGCGCGTTCGCCAGGAGCCAGCGCCAGGGCCTGCGGGCATGCCCCTGCAGGACGGGGAGCTGGAACGCGGCGAGGACCGGGCCGGCCACGAGGCCTAGGGCCGCGGCGAGCAACCCGCGTACCCAGGGCGGCGGACCCGCTCCCGGCGGAACCGGACCCGTGTGGAGGGCCATCACCGTCGAAGGCACCATCCCCAGCGCCCAGGCCAGCATCGCCCCGAGGATGGTGGCACGGACCCAGGCACGCGCCTCGATGTCCGTGCCCCGAAGGGCCCGGGCCTGGGCGAGCCCGACGACGGTGCCCTCGAACGCGCCGAGCACGACCATGACGACGGCAGTCCCGAGGGGACGGGCCGCATTCCCGGGAAGGTGCCTCTGCACCACGGGAACGAGCGCGGCAGCCACGAGCCCCACCCCGCCGAGGCCGACCAGCTCTCCGGTCGCGTTGGCGACGACCCATCGTCCGAGGAGCCCGTTGTGCCCGGGGCGTTCCGCCGAGGACGGAAGGGCCATGAGGGAAGCGTAGGAGATCCGGGTGAAACGCGCGCTCTCCCCGGGCATCCCAGAGGGCCATGATCCAGGAAGGGCAGCCCGCACCGTCGTTCACGCTGAAGGACGCCGCGGGGAAGCCGTGGTCGCTCGATGCGCTGCGGGCCAGCGGCCCGGTCGTGGTGTTCTTCTACCCGCGTGACGAGTCGGCGATCTGCACCCGCGAGGCGTGCGCCTTCCGCGACGCGCACCAGGACTTCGACGCGGCGGGAGCGACGGTGGTCGGCATCAGCTCCGACGGAGAGGCCTCGCACGAGGCCTTCGCTCGCAAGCAGCGGCTGAACTACCTGCTCCTGAGCGACGCGGGCGGCAAGGTCCGGAAGGCGTACGGGATCCCGAAGACGATGGGCGTCCTCGATGGCCGGGCGACGTTCGTCATCGATCGCTCGTGCGTGGTGCGGATGGCGTACTCGGCGCAGCTCATCGCCGAGGGCCACACTCAGCGAGCGCTCGAGACCGTCCGCGCGATCCGCGGCGCGCCGGCACCCGCGCCCGAGCCGCGCTGACGCTGCTCGTCACGCGCGAGCGTGGGCGCGTTTCTCTCGGAGGCCAGTGCGAGCCTCCGGAAGCGAACGTTCACGCAGCCGTGCGCTGAATCCTTGCACCCGTCCGCCTCCGATCGTGTACCCGGCAACGGCTCCACTCCGGGGAACTTCCCGGGGCGGGAGCACGGCCGGTGATCGGGCCGGTCGACGAGGGAGGACACATGCACAGGACGGGTTCCAGGGCGGCGATGCTTTTGGTGGCATCGCTGGGGATCAGTACGGTCGCGTTCGCGGAGACTCCTCCGACGGCGCTCGCTCGGCCAGGCGTGGCGCGCTCGGGCATGTCGGCGATGGGGAAACGTGCCGCGGCGGTGATCGAGCGCCTCCGCGCCCGCGGTGGCGTCACGATGCAGCTCGCGATTCCCTCCGCAAAACCCGTCCCGGGCCCAGCACGGCCCACGCGCGCCGCCGCCAGCGCCGCGGCCTCTGCCAACGGCACGCTCCATCCTCCTGGCGTCAGCCCGGTTCCGACGGACAACGAGGAAGAGGGTGAGGGCGAGCCCGACTGCAGCACCGACCCGGTCTGCCTCGACGAGGGTGAGCTTCCGGCCGGCACCCAGTCAGAGACCTCGATCGCAATCGATGACAGCGGCCAGCACATCGTGGTGGGCTTCAATGACTTCCGCGGCTTCGAGACCGCGACGACCAGCCTGTCGGGCTTCATGTACTCGGACGACGGAGGCAAGACCTTCGTCGACGGCGGTCAGCTGCCCACCGGCCCTACGCAGTTCGGCTTTCCCCAGATCTTCGGCGACCCGGACGTGAAGTACCTGGGCGGCTGCAACTTCGTCTACTCCTCGATCGCGCTGCTCGTGAGGGCCTTCCCCGCGCTCGCGGTGGTCCAGACGATGAGCGTCCACCGCTCGCGAGACTGTGGTCACACCTGGGAAGGGCCCTTCGAGGTCACCGCGGCCACCAACCCCAGCGGCCTCCTCGAGGGTGGCGGCCCGGTGGACGCGGCGGACAAGGAGTTCATCGACTTCGATCCCCGCACCGGTCGGCTCCTGATGACCTGGACCAACTTCACCGACACCTCGGTGGCGCCGGGCGGGACGCAGATCCTCAGCACCTACTCGGACGACATCCTCTCCGCGACGCCGCCCACCTTCTCGAAGGCGAACATCATCAGCGCCACCAGCCGCGAGGGGACCGGCTCCATTCCCCGCTTCGGCCCCGAGAAGAACCACGCCTACGTCGCCTGGCGACGGCTCCCGGGTGGCGCCACCAATTCCATCGCCTTCGCCAAGACCGACAACGGAGGGAAGACCTGGAGCGAGCCGGTGGAGATCTCGGCGCCGTTCTTCATCATCGACCAGATCCTCGGCAACGACCGCGTCCACAGCTTCCCCTCGATGGCGGTGGACAAGTCCTCCGGGAAGACCCGCGGCAACATCTACGTCGTCTATGCGGCCAACGACGCCCACGATGGCGCGGACGTGATGCTGCTGCGGAGCAACAACGGCGGGAAGAGCTTCATCGGGCCGGTCGCGCTCACCAGCAGGCCGGGGAACGATCGGGCGCAGTGGTTCCCCGCGGTCTCTGTGGACAACGACACCGGGCGGGTGTTCGTCCACTACTACGACCAGGGCATCCAAGGGTCGGGCGATCTGACCAACGCGTCGTACACGTTCTCGGACGACGGCGGGAAGCACTGGAGCCCGCCACTGGCGCTCAACGACCGCCCGTTCCACGCCGGCTGGGGCAACGACGGCAACCAGCCGAACCTGGGCGACTACAACCAGTCGGTCGCGCAGCACGGGAAGTACTACCCGGTCTTCGCGCAGGCCACCCGGCCTCCGGCTGGCTTTGTGGACGGTCAGCCGGACCTGAGCATGACGGTGCCGGACGTCATCGTGAAGGTGCTGCCGGCACCGGACCATCGGTTCCGGGCTGCGCAGCTCGACTGGCAAGGAGAGTCGTTCGTCGACAGTGGACGCAACGGACACATCGATCCGGGTGAGCTCGTCCTCCTCTCCATCGATCTGCGGAACTACGTGACCAACCCGGACAGCAAGGGGCAGATCAGGGACGTCTTCGGCGTGCTACGGACGAGCACGCCCGGCGTGGACGTGATCCTCGGGGTGTCGGCATGGAGGGACATCAAGCCGGGGAACACCGAGACCAACCGGTTCCCGTTCTTCCTCTTCACGCGGCGGTCGTTCGTGCCCGGCACGCCCATCGATCTCGAGCTGACGATCTCCAGCGAC